>CABQQJ010000001.1 GCA_902466275.1 uncultured Veillonella sp.
ATTAAGAATACTTCATAACCCTTGTCTTCAAAATAAGATTTTGTATTTGGAATTGTTTCATCATCAAAGACAAGATCTATTTTATTAAGTGCCACGATTTGTTTCTTATTAGCTAATTTCTCCGAGTATTTACGCAACTCATCATTAATAGCATCAAAATCTACTTTAGGGTCACGACCTTCCATGCCAGATACATCTAGAACGTGAATCAGAATATTCGTACGTTCTACATGGCGCAAGAAATTATGACCAAGGCCTACACCTTCACTAGCCCCTTCAATAAGGCCCGGAATATCGGCCAAAACAAAGCTACGATCTCCAGAAATTGTAACTACCCCGAGTACTGGTGTTAGTGTAGTAAAGTGATATGCTGCCACCTCTGGTTGAGCTTTAGATACTTTTCGCAAAATACTAGATTTACCAACAGATGGATAACCTAATAAACCTACATCAGCTAATACTTTAAGCTCTAATTGTAACCAGAATTCTTCACCAGGTTCACCCTTTTCTGCAAAGGTTGGTGCACGGTTAGCACTAGTTTGGAATCGAGCATTGCCACGGCCGCCACGACCACCTTTGGCAATAACAAAGGTATCGCCATCGTTGACAAGGTCGCAAAAGATTTTTCCTGTTTCCTCATCTTTAATTACTGTACCCAATGGAACTGGAATGATAAGAGGATCGGAACCTCGACCGTGCTTATTAGAGCTTTCACCATTACCGCCAGCTGGTGCCTTAAACTGACGTTTATATCTAAAGTCTACAAGCGTATTAATATTCTTGTCCGCTTTAAATATAACGTCTGCCCCTTTACCACCATCGCCGCCACTAGGGCCGCCATTTGGCACGTATTTCTCACGGCGGAAGCTAGACATGCCGTCCCCACCGTCACCAGCTTTAACAAAGACGCGCGCTCTATCTATAAACATAATTTAACTCCTATGCATTATTGCTGTAATAACTCTAATGCTTTTTTAATTTGAATATCATCTAATGTACTAGATGGATGTACACCTTTTGGTAAATCGATTTCTACATCAGGTTTAATACCAATGCCGTCAATAACACGGTCATTTGGTGTATGGTATTTAGCAATAGTTACCTTAACACCTTCATTATCAAGGCTAGGGTAAATTGTTTGAACTGTACCCTTACCATATGTATTAGTACCTAAAATAGTACCTAGTTTACGGTCTTGAATAGCACCAGCTATAATTTCAGATGCACTAGCAGACCCTTTGTTAACAAGAACGACTAATGGCATAGCTACTTCTGGACCATTAGACTTATAAACCTCTTTTTTCCCAGCTCTATTTTGTACGGTTACTAATGTTCCTGGAGGCATAATATAGTTAGATATCTTTTCAGTAGTAGATAATAAACCGCCTGGATTATCTCGTAGGTCCAAGACAAGAGCCTTCATACCTTGAGATTGAAGCTCTTTATATTGAGTGGCAAAATCTTCTGCGGTATTTTCTGCAAACTGACTAATACGAATATATCCAACTGTGCTAGTAAGCATTTTACTTTTAACAGTAGGCAAAACTATGGATTCACGAGTGATATCAAAATGCAACTTTTCACCATTACGTTCAATATCTAGAGATACAGTAGTACCAGCTTCGCCACGAATACGAGAAGATGCTTCCTCTACCGGAATTTCAGTAGTGGATTGTCCATCGATAGCAATAATGTGGTCTCCAGGTTTAATTCCAGCTTTAAAAGCTGGTTGGTCTTCCATTACGCTAACTGCATATAGACCTTTATCATCAGTACCAAGGACCATACCAACACCAGCATATGTTGCAGATGTTTGCATTTTCATAGATTTATATTCTTCTGCATTTAAATAAACACTATGCGGTTCTCCCAAAGAGTCAATTAACCCCTTTAGCATACCATCATAAAGGGTAGTTTTAGCCATAGGTGTCATAAAAACTTGACTCGCAGTATAATAGGCTATAAATAATCTTGGTAGCCCCCAGAATGAACCGGAAAGATACCAAAATGTAAGCCACATAATAACAATGCCAGAGCCTATATATTTCAATAGACTCCATAACACTGTACGTGTATCAAATTTCATATTATAAATATCCCATAGGATCCACAGGATCCCCACTTATACGAACTTCAAAATGTACATGTGGCCCTGTACTATTACCTGTGCTACCAGCATAGGCAATAACTTGACCTTTAGATACATCTTGTCCTTCAGAGACAGCAAGCTCAGAATTATGGCCATAAAGGGTGGACATACCATTACCATGGTCGATAACTACGGCGTAACCATAGCCACCCATCCAACCAGACCAAACAACAGTACCTCCATCAGCAGCATGAACAGGTGTACCTTCATCAACACCAATATCAATGCCAGAATGATAAATTGTAGTGCCCCAAATCGGATGTGTACGATAGCCATATGGAGAGGTAATTTCACCACTTACAGGCCAGCCAAGTTGACCAGACCCTTGTACCCAAGAGTAAGTTGGTGAAGATTGTTGAGCCGCTGCTGCAGCACGAGCAGCGGCACGCTCTGCTTGACGTGCTTTCAATAACGCTGTAATCTGTGCAGAAGATGCATTTAATTCTTCTACTGCTTGCATTGCTGTAGCACGATCATTTTGAGCCTTTTGAAGAACTACCTCACGTTCTTTCTTCTTTTGCTCTATTTCAGCTCGTTTTGCCGCAGCTGCTTTTTCAAGCTCAACTAGTTTTGCGCGAGACTGTTCTAGTGCTTGCTTTCGAGCCGCTATTTCAGCGCGCTCTTTTTTGATTTCCTCAATTAATTTAATATCAGAATCAATAATTCGTTTTAAAATTTCTAAACGATTAGCAAAGTCTGTAAAATCTTTAGATCCAATAACTACATCTAAGTAACTTAAACGACCATTAATATAAATATCACGTACACGCTTATAAAATACGGCTTCTCGCCCTTCTAGTCGCTTTTGTGCTTCAGCAAGTAATTTTTCATTCACTGTAATATCATTTTCAACAGCTATACGTTGTTGTTGAATAGAATCCAATTGTTGCTGAGCCTGACGTAATTGTTCTTCGATTTGACGTAACTGTTCGGATACACTGACTATTACAGTTTCAGCATCTGCCTTTTTAGCATTTTGTTGATTAACTTGTTGTTGAATTGAATCAAGTTGATTTGTTAAATCTTCGTCCTCTGCAACGATGTATAATGGTGTTCCCAATACCACTATACCAGTCAAAATTGCCGCTACGAAGCGAGATTTAAATATACTATTATTCATAAACATTACACCTTCATGTATTGTTTCAAAGAAATAGTACTACCAATAGCACCTACTACTATGCCGCCACCTAAGATATAAAGGGCTACATCATAGAAGAATGGGAACATTGGTACTAAAGGGAAGAATGCTAATGATTCAGAAACTTCCATTGTGATGAAGTGATAAAATTCACCAACGCAAAGAACGGCAATGATAGCACCAATTAAGCCTAACAACATGCCTTCAATCAAAAATGGCCAACGAATAAATCCATTAGTAGCACCTACATATTTCATGATTGCAATTTCTTTACGACGTGCGAATACAGTCAACCGAATTGTATTTGAAATGATGAATAGTGTTGCAGCTGCTAGGAAAGCAATCAATACAATCCCACCAATACGAATTACTTGCGTAATGCGGAAAAGCTCTTCTACAATATCTTGACCATAATGTGTACTTTCTACACCTTGGAAGGTGGTCGCTAGCTTTGCAGTTGCCTTTACATCACTTGGATTATCAAAGGTTAACACATATGAGTTAGGCAACGGATTTACATCACCTAAAGCATTCACCAATTGTTGCTGATCACCAAGGCGTTCTTTGAACTCCTTCATAGCTTGCTCTTTATTAACAAATTCTAAATGCTTTAAGTTAGGTATAGCCTTAATTTGCTTACCTACAGACATAATTTGTTCTGTTGTTAAGCCGTCTTTTAAGTAAATGCTCAACTGTACTTGGTTTTCCAAGCTTGATGCCATATTATTCAAATTGATAACACCACAAAGGAATACACCGAGCATAAATAAGGATAAAGCCACTGTAGAAATGGACGCTAATGTCATAAGTCCATTACGTTTCATAGACTTCAGTGCTTCTTTAAAATAGTATTTTATCGTTCTAGGCTTCATTAATTTCTGCACCTCTCATATTATCACTTTGAACACGGCCGTCTTTTAAACGAATAACCCGTTTATTTAAATACGAAACAAGATCCATATTATGGGTAACCATAATAACGGTAGTGCCGAAATTGTTAATATGCTTAAACAATTCAACAATATCCTTACTAGTATCAGGATCAAGGTTACCAGTAGGTTCATCAGCAATTAATACTGTTGGGCGATTAACAATTGCACGCGCAATAGCAACACGTTGTTGTTCCCCGCCAGAAAGATCCTCTGGTAAATCATTAGCCTTCTCAGATAAACCAACAAGGTCTAATACATGACTCACCTTTTCTTTAATAATTTTTGGTTTTTCTTCAATAACTTCAAGAGCAAAAGCAATATTCTCTGCTACCGTTTTATTAGGCAATAATCGGAAGTCTTGGAATACAACGCCAAGCTTTCTCCGCAATTTAGGAATTTTACTGCGCTTCATACGCGTAACATCAAAGTCATCAACAATGACAGTACCAGCATCTGGCACTACCTCATGCGTTAATAACTTAAATAATGTTGATTTCCCTGCACCACTGTGACCACAAACGAGAACAAATTCACCATCGTTAATGGTTAAACACACATCGTCTAATGCAACAGAACCATTATCATAGACTTTACTAACATTCTTAAATTCAATCATGGGATCCCCTTTGATTATTTACGAGCGATTACACGTTTTACGGCTTCTACAATATCATTGGCAGTTAAGCCATACTTTGCCATTAGTTCTTTTGGTGTTCCACTCTCCCCAAATGTATCTTGGACACCAACGAATTCCATAGGTACAGGCTTATTAGATACTACTACTTCAGATACAGCAGAACCGAGGCCACCAATAATATTATGTTCTTCAGCTGTAACGATAGCACCAGTTTCCGCAGCGGCTTTTATAATTGCTTCAGCATCAATAGGTTTAATAGATGCCATATTAATAACACGTGCAGATATATTAGATTCAGATAAAGTTTTAGATGCCTCTACAGCAGGTCCAACTAATGCACCACAAGCAATAATTGTAACATCAGAACCATCTACCAAAATAGTAGATTTACCTGGCACAAATGAGTAGCCTTCTGTTGTTACATCATCTACACCAGCACGCCCCAAACGAACGTATACTGGGCCGTTATAAGATGCAGCCCATTCGATAACAGCCTCTGTTTCACGCTCATCAGCAGGCACCACTACAGTCATATTTGGCAATGTACGCATACAGGAAATATCCTCTAAACTTTGGTGCGTTGCACCATCCTCACCAACAGTAATGCCCGCATGTGTAGCACATACTTTCACGTTTAATTTAGGATAGCATACAGCATTGCGAATTTGTTCAAATGCACGTCCTGTAGCAAACATGGAGAAAGATGATACAAATGGAATCTTACCTGCCGCTGCAAGTCCAGCACCAACAGAAATCAAGTTTTGCTCTGCAATACCTACGTTAAAGAAACGTTCCGGGCACACAGCTTTAAATGTATCTGTTTTAGTAGATTTGGATAAATCCGCATCTAGTACGATAATATTAGTATTCTCTTTACCAATGCGAGCTAGCGCATTACCATATGCTTCACGTGTTGCTTTACCCATTATTGCACCCCCATAATTTCATTAACAAAGGCTACACCTTGCTCTTCACTTGGTGCTTTACCATGCCAGCCTGCTTGACCTTCCATCTCTTCAACGCCTTTACCCTTTACAGTATGCATGATAATACATGTTGGGCCTTCTGTGAAAGCTTTCGCAGTTTCAATAGCATTATGAAGCTCATCAAGGTCATGACCATTAACTTCAATAACATTCCAATTGAAAGCTTTGAACTTTTCTGGAATTGGTAATGGAGAAAGAACTTTAGTAATATCACCATCAATTTGAAGACCGTTAAAATCGACAAAAGCTGTCAAATTATTCAGTTTATAAAAGCCAGCAAACATTGCAGCTTCCCACACTTGACCTTCTTCAAGCTCGCCATCACCTAAAATGGAGTAAACGCGATAATCAGCATTGTCAATTTTGCCTGCCAATGCCATACCACATGCGGCAGAAATGCCTTGGCCTAAGGAACCTGTAGACATATCTACGCCAGGAGTATGTTTCATATCAGGATGGCCTTGTAACATATGATTAATTTTACGTAAGTTCATGAGTTCTTCTTTAGGGAAATAACCTTTTTCAGCCAATGTAGCGTATAGTGCAGGCGCTGCATGACCTTTAGAAAGGACAAAACGATCTCTATTTGGAGCTTTTGGATTTGCTGGATCTACATTCATTTCTACATAGTACAACAAGGCCATCACATCGGCGATGGATAATGAACCACCTGGGTGACCGGATTTCGCTGCCGTTACAGACTGTACAATACCAACGCGAATAGCTTTTGCCTTCTCTTGAACTAATTGTTTAACATCTTGTGTTAATGTAGCCATAGAGACCTCACTTTCTGGATAAAATCCAATATATTAATAATCTTTAAGTAATGAAATAGCAATTTCTGCATTGCGTTGGGAATCTACACGCAATGATTCAATGCGATCATAAGATGCTTGATACTCCTCACGAGAATTCAACAATTTATGACACCATTGATATAAGGCTTCTTCACGCAAATGAGTCATTGTGCCAATAGGCTCTTGACCAATCATATGTAAAAAGCTTGTAATTTTAGGATCATAGGAAATACCAATAACTGGTTTTCCCATTAAAGAACTAAAAACTAAAGCGTGAAGACGTATACCAATCATGAGGTCCACATTTCCAGATAATGACACTTGTTGCTCTGTAGAGAACGGACCTTCTAGCACAATAGCGCCATTCGGCATATAGCTGGCAATGATCTTAGCCTCTTTTGTATCCTCAGGATGTGACATAGGAATAAAGATAATTTCCACATTATCTTGTTCTTGTAATCTGCTCAATACATTAGCTAAGGATTCTCTATACTCTGTATCCTCTTTCCAACTACGAACCGCCACACCAATTCGTTTACGTTGTTCATCTGCTTCAGATATTTTAGATATATACCCTTTCAGAATATGAGAGCCAATTGAAAGATCTGCTGGTTGCATGGCCAATACCGCATCTGCAGTAACTTCTACATCTTCAATTCCCAAAGAAACTAGTTCATCTTTTGAAATAGAATCTCTAACTGTAATAGTATCTACAAAACGCAATACAAATCCAACGGCACGACGTGTTGATGAACGATTTAAAGGACCAATACCTTGGGAGTATAGCATTACTTTTTTCCCAAGCAACTTTGCTAACGCCATAATACTTAAGTAATAGTAAGTATTGCGAATACTAGTAGCATCTTGTAATAAACTACCACCACCACTAATAACAAGATCCGAATGAGCAATTGCTTTTAAGATACCCAATGCAGAAAATGTACCTACAGCATTAATATTATGCTTTTTACTAGTCTCTTTAGGATTACCAGAAATTACAGTAATATGTGCATCAGCCTCTTCTTTACGAATAGCATCGATAATAGCACAAAGCATGGCCTCATCACCAGCATTACCAAAGCCATAATAACCAGAGATAACAATATTACTCATGGTCAACCTCCCTAGCTTGGAACCATTGTGTTACGTACATCATAAACCGTACTGCGATGATAAGAAGCACTCCAAAAAGGGCGCCAATTAACAAACCATCATAACCACGCATGATGGACATGAACACTGGCGTTCTAAGATGACAGAAGGTTTCAACCATCGAAGCAATGCCAATAACACCAGCTAGAGTTAACAAGAAATGAATTACTGTAGGCCACTTACGCATGAACGCAAAGGTAGCTAGCATTAAAGCAGGATGACCAATAATGAACTCTTTTTCACGCGGTCTCGCATACATTGTATTTTCAAGAAAACGACGTAGCATAAGTTCAAAGCCTGGTACAGGAACACCTGCAGTGTGTCCACTACGGCCAACAAATACCCATACTGCACCACCAAGTGCTGCTATTATAAAGAATACATATAATTTAACATCCATAGTTAAGAATTCCACTACAAATGTTTTCGCTTCTTCTTTGGAATTAATCATGCGGCCGTTCCACAATGGGAATCGTTGAAGGTACGCAATAATAACTAAAATAATTGGCAGAACAAAGGTCAACTTAACACCTCTAAAGAGAGCAAACTCCATAAAGAATTTCGTATTGCCCAATAAAGATGCGATATACATTCCGCCAATAGCAGCAAATAATGCAGCAATTACAAGATATAATAAGGCAAGAATCGTAGACTTAATGGCACCTAATGGACGTGCACCATCATAACGGCGCCACTCTTCCATCAAGCGTATCATAGCACCTACAGGAGCCATAATAGCACTAGATAGAGCCCATATTTGAGTAATTAAGGTACCACTTGTAAGAATAAATACAACAATGGATGCCAAAGAAATTCCAAAAAAGGCCACAAGTTGCGTATGCTTAGACATTGGTAACATCATTTGTAGAACATATACAAAAAGTGCGATAGCACCAACCATCGAAATAACTACTAACAATGGATTTGGTGTATAGGCAGGATAGATATCTGCAGGACCGAACTCATAACCTTTTACAGCCAATTTCTCTGTAGCTATGTTAATATAGTTGATTGTAGTCTGTAATACAGTTTCATTATTTATACCTGTTTCATACATCGGAAACAAGTTAAAACGAATATTTCGCTCTATATCACTAATGTAAAAGCGTTGTGCCGCTTCTTCAGGGGTAATTTTCTTTAACTCCTCTTTAGCGATAGTATACACACGACCTACACTATAATTATTTTTGGCCGCCATTTCCAAGAAACCTTGTTGTGGCTCATACTGCAACTGATTTACAGCTTCGATACCAACTAGTGGAATATGGTTTTTATTTAGTAATGCTAATGTTTCATCCGTTAAATTAGGTGCACCTAGAGCTTCTTTACCAGCAAAAATCATCCCTGTTACATGAGGAATGCCTTCAAGTCGTTTAAATACATATTGAATATCTTCAGATGTTACGTTTCTATAGTTTGTTGGACGAACGATAACATTGAAACCACGATCTACAACCTCTTGTGCTTGCAACTTTGAAATACCAAGATTCATCTTTGCATAGCTATCTGCTGTTGCACCATACAATTCAAGAACAGGACCAATACTTGTATTAAGCTCTTTCACCTTGTCCTTGCCAATACGGTGGTATAAATCCTCTCGAATTTCTTTATAATAACCTTCTTTACCTGAAATTAATGCCACATAAGTCGCCCCAGGTTTAATCGCAGCGCCATTAACACGAACAGAGTCCATCTCTTCAGAGCTTAATACTTTAACTTGGCCCGCATCTTTTGCTTTTTCTAACGTGCGATCATAAATAGCAAAAGCAGTCACACCAGCATTACGTAATGCATCAAAAGCTTCTTGTTGACTACGCTTTTCAAAGGCGCTGGCTCGTAAAACTGCATCATAGTCTACAATATTTTCAATATGATTTTGAGATTTCTCAATCTGATGGCGTTCAAATACTAAGTATAAGGAAGATAAAAGACCTATAATAATACAAAGTATAAGAATCCATGAGTACTTACTTTTTTGTGTGTTCCGATGATTCACGACAAATCCTTTCTAGTTGAGTACAGGTTTAACTTTAATGAGAATTTCACCATTATCAACAGTTAAACTTTCCGCTTTTACAGGAATTGGAAAATTGTTAAAGTCATAAATTTGAGTACTTTCTAACACATTAGATGTCATACCAGGAATTGTAGCACCATTTATGGTGAACTTTTTAGGTGAAAACAATAATGTATTGCCCTTTAACTCTAAATTCCCATCTAATTTAACATCCCCTTTAAACACCATGCCTACATTCATTTTACCGGTTAGGCTGATATTATCTTTACTAATGTCAACTTGTACGTCTTGAATATCACTACCTGCTTCATTACTTAAGAAAGTCCCTAAATCAGCTTTATTAATAGTCCCATCAATACTAGCATTCCCGACACTAACGATATCAATTTGTTGACTAGCTAATAAAGAAATTGGATTAACAAAAATTTGTTTAGCATCAAATCGGAAGCTAGCAAAATTCAATTTACCCAGTTTAATATTCTCCAAAGTGCCATAAACACGATCCACCTCACCATATAAAATTTTGAAAGCAGGTTGAGCCTCAACATTTACTGTTTGAGCCGTTGGTTTCAATGTTTCATTTAATTGGCTTTCAATACGAGAGCCAATAAAGGATGGCAATAAAAATTGGGATGCCACTACAAGAGCAATAATTAGCACTAATAGGAATAGTAAAAACTTTTTCATAGTATCTCCTAAATTGTTAAGTTAGCCTCTTTTTTTAAGAAACCTTCGATAAATGGGTCTAAGTTGCCATCCATAACAGCTTGAACATTACCAGTTTCTACACTAGTACGATGATCCTTAACAAGATTATATGGATGGAATACATAGGAACGAATTTGACTCCCCCACTCAATTGCTTGGTAGGTACCTCCAATCTGTTCTTTAAGTTCAGCTTGCTTTTCGAGCTCTAACTCAAATAGTTTCGCCCGTAACAAACGTAAAGCTTGTTCTCTATTCTGCATTTGAGAACGTTGTGTTTGGCATTGTACTACAATACCTGTCGGCTTATGCGTCATGCGAACAGCAGAATCGGTTTTATTAATATGCTGACCACCAGCGCCGCTAGCACGATACGTATCAACTTGAACATCTTTCATATCGATATTAATTTCTACAGTATCATCGATTTCAGGCATTACATCGACAGCAGCAAATGATGTATGACGTCGAGCCGCGGCATCAAATGGTGAAATACGAACGAGACGATGCACACCTTTCTCAGACTTCAAGTAACCAAAGGCATTTTCACCTTTAACAAGGAATGTAGCAGATTTTATCCCTGCTTCATCACCAGGTTGTTCATCCATTAACTCGATGGAGAAGCCAGATTTTTCAGCCCAGCGCAAGTACATGCGAATTAACATAGAACACCAATCTTGTGCCTCCGTCCCACCAGCACCAGCATGAAATGTTAAAATAGCATTATTTGCATCATATTCACCACTTAACAATAAAAGTACTTCTTGCTTTTCCAAGGTTTCTTCTATTTGCTTAACATATTCCTTGATTTCACTCTCCATGGAGAGGTCATCTTCATCTATAGCCATTTCAAGCATCATATTAGCATCTTCAATATCACTAACAAGTTGCTTATAGCTTTCTACAGCATTTTTTAGTTGTGTGGCCTCTTGAGAAATCTCACGAGCTTTATCTGGATTATCCCAAAATGTAGGATCACTCATCTGTACATCAAGTGTAAATATTCGGTCTTCCTTCTGAGCGATGTTAAAGTGAATCCCTCATCCCATAAATACGTTCTTCTAGATTAGAAATAATAGGTTTTAAATCTTCTAACAATTTATGTTCACCACCTTTAACTTATTAGCTTATTACATCGATAAACTATCACCTTAATAAAATAGAAAAATGGCCGTTGCCCAGAAGGAAATCCCATTGAGCAACGTGCCATTCACAAATCTTAATCTATGTTTTGTGGCTCCAACACATCTTCATGATGGGATTGTGCACCTTCTAAGTGATCAACTGGTTCTTCAATTTCTTGAATCAATTGTGCACGAATTTTGTACAACGCCATGATTGTTTCATCTTGGATAGCAGCAATCATGTTTTGGAACATATCAAAGGCTTCAAATTTATATTCCACCAATGGATTTTTTTGGCCATATGCACGAAGACCGATACCTTCACGCAACATATCCATATTATCCAAATGTTCCATCCATTTGTTATCGACAACGCGCAACATAATAGCCTTTTCAAGTTGGCCAAACATAGCATCACCAAGCATATCAACGCGATCTTGATACTCTTCATGAGCAATTTCTAATAAGCGTTCTAATAAGTCTTGACGACTATATTCTTCCATATCTTGAGAAGACATAATCTCCTCTGTTAAGAAATATTGACTTAAATGTTTATAGAGACCTTCATAATCCCATTCTTCTGGATAGAGCTTTTCATCAGCATAAGCATCTACAGATTCGGTAACAAGCTTGTCAATCATTTCATTAATTGTTTCACGCAAGGATTCGTTACGTAAAATACGACGTCGTTGTTCGTATAATACTTCACGTTGTTGATTCATAACATCATCATACTCGAGTACATATTTACGAATATTATAGTTATGATCCTCTACTTTCTTTTGAGCACGTTCAATAGATTTAGTAATCAAAGAATGCTCGATAGGTTCATCCTCTTCCATACCAAGTTTATCCATGATACCTGTAATATTATCAGCACCAAAGATACGCATTAAGTCATCTTCTAATGATAAGAAGAATTGAGAAGAACCAGGATCCCCTTGACGACCAGCACGTCCGCGTAATTGATTATCGATACGTCGGCTTTCATGGCGTTCTGTCCCCAGAATTGCTAAACCACCTAGTTCTGGCACACCTTCTCCAAGAGTAATATCTGTACCACGACCAGCCATATTAGTAGCGATTGTTACCATTCCCATTTGGCCAGCAGCTGCAACGATTTCTGCTTCTTGTTCATGATGTTTAGCATTCAATACTTTATGAGGTACACCTGCACGCAACAACATGTCTGAAAGTTCTTCAGACTGTGTAATAGATGTAGTACCAATCAGAATAGGTTGCCCTATTTGGTGGCGTTCTACTGCATTTCGTACTACAGCACGATATTTAGCAGCTTTAGTTTTAAAAATTTGATCAGGCAAATCCATCCGGATTAAAGGCTTATTTGGTGGAATTGGTATAACCTCTAATCCATAAATATCGATAAATTCTTTTTCCTCTGTTTTAGCAGTACCTGTCATGCCTGATAATTTATCATACATACGGAAATAGTTCTGGAATGTAACAGATGCTAAGGTTTGGCTTTCGCGTTCAACTTTCAAACCTTCTTTAGCCTCAATAGCCTGATGCAAACCATCAGAGTAACGGCGTCCAAACATCAAACGGCCTGTAAATTCATCGACGATAACAACTTCACCATCTTTAACCACATAGTCTGTATCACGATGCATCATAGCATAGGCACGCAAAGAAGCACCAAGCAAATGATTCAACTCGATATTTTCTGCATCATATAGGTTTTCAACACCAAGCATTTTTTCGACTTTTGCGATACCAGAATCAGTAGGTGCAATAGTCTTTTGTTTTTCATCAATTGTATAATCTTCATCTTTTACAAGATGAGGAACAATTTTAGCTAACTTGTAGTAATTATCTGTGGAACGTTGACCAGGACCAGAAATAATTAATGGAGTTCTCGCTTCATCGATAAGAATAGAGTCAACTTCATCGACAATTGCGTAATTCAATGGACGTTGTACCATTTGAGATACATCAGATACCATGTTATCGCGCAAATAGTCAAAACCAAACTCATTATTTGTACCATATGTAATATCACATGCATATGCTTCTTTACGTTGGTTATAATCGAGATTAGCCACAATAAGACCTGTAGAAAGGCCTAAGAAGTTATATAAACGACCCATTTGTTCACTATCGCGAGTAGCCAAATAATCATTTACTGTAACAACATGTACGCCGTTACCTGTCAATGCATTTAGATATACTGGCAATGTAGCAACTAATGTTTTACCTTCGCCAGTACGCATTTCTGCGATATTACCTCTATGAAGGCAAATACCACCGATCAACTGCACATCAAAATGACGCATGCCTAACACACGTTTAGATGCTTCGCGAACTACAGCAAATGCTTCTGGCAATAGGTCGTCTAACGTTTCCCCTTTTTGCAAACGACGTTTAAACTCATCAGTTTTTGCCACTAAGTTAGCATCACTTAATTTAACATAGTTTGGTTCAATTTCATTAATATGATCAGCAATAGCACGCATTTTTTT
>CABQQJ010000002.1 GCA_902466275.1 uncultured Veillonella sp.
TAAAGCTAAATGTAATGATTTGAGTCATACCCAATTTAGCTAACGTGTGTGTTACCTCTTTCGTAAGAGCTTTCTTAGGCGTCATACCACCAGAGGACAATACGGCTACAGGAATTGTAGGAGCGATATTATCATAGTTATAAATACGAGCTACCTCTTCAGCAATATCAGGCATTACTGTTACGTCACCGCGCCATGTTGGAACGAGGGCAGATAATTGGTCCCCTTCTTCAGTTACAACGAATTCAAGAGCAGTCAAAATGCGAACCATTTCGTCTTTTTCGATATTTGTACCCAAGTAATCATTGATTTGTTTTGCTGTGAAAGTAACGGTATGTTGCTCTACAGGGTTCTTGTACACATCGATAATGCCTACGTCAACTTTACAGGATGGGCAAATTTGTTGCAACAACTGTGCTGCTCTATCGATAGCATAGGCAGTGTATTTATGGTTTACACCACGTTCAAAACGTCCAGATGCTTCAGAACGCATACCAAGCGCTTTTGCAGTGCGGCGAATGGATGGTCCATTAAACACAGCAGCTTCAAGCATAACAGTAGTAGTTTCATTTGTTACTTCACTATCAAAGCCACCCATGATACCAGCTACACCTACTGGGCGTTCTGCATCGGCAATAATAAGCATAGAGTCATTCAATTCACGTTCAGAACCATCAAGTGTAACAAGAACTTCACCATTTTTAGCACGTCTCGCCACTAATTTATGACCTTTTACATGATCATAATCATAGGCATGCATAGGTTGACCAAGTTCTAACATAACATAATTTGTTACGTCTACTACATTATTAATAGGACGAATGCCGCTGTTACGCAAACGATTTTGCATCCACAATGGAGATGGTTCAACCTTTACATCTGTAACGATACGAGACATGAATCGCGTGCAAAGATCATCCGCTTCGATAGATACAGATGCTTTGCCTTCAATGGATTCGCCATTCTCGTTAACCATAATAACAGGGAATAAAGCTTTTTGATTTGTCATGACTCCAAATTCACGGGACAAACCAACCATTGAGAAGCAATCAGCTCTGTTAGCGGTGAGTTCAAATTCATATACTGTATCATTTAAGCCTAAAACATCTTTTACATCAAGACCAATTGGTGTTCCTTCAGGGAAAATGTAAATTCCTTGAGCTTCTTCTGGCAATACTAAGTCGCTAGAGATACCAAATTCTGCAACGGAACAGAACATGCCTTCAGAAACAACGCCACGCAATTTACCTTTTTTAATTTCTGTACCATCTGCTAAGCGAGATTTATGATACGCTACAGGCACGATTTGACCTACTGCAACATTAGTAGCAGCCGTTACGATTTGTTTTGTAACAGGTTCGCCTTCTTCTGTAAGGCATTCAACTTGGCATACTTGTAATTTATCTGCATCTGGATGTTTTGTAATCTCCACGATTTTACCAGTATAAATTTTCTTAATGCCATTATCCATAGCAATGACATCTTCTACAGGAATACCAGCTTGTGTTAATTCATCGGCCAATTCTTGAGCAGGACGATTCATATCCACAGGCACGTATTCGTTCATCCACTGTAAGCTTGCTTTCATGAGTTCCTCCTAAAATTGTTCCAAGAATCGTACATCATCTTCAAAGAATAGACGTAAATCGTTAATGCCATATAAAAGCATAGCAATACGTTCTACGCCCATGCCAAAGGCGAAGCCTTTAACCTTTTCAGGATCGTACCCATTAATACGCAATACATCAGGATGAACCATACCGCATCCTAAGATTTCAAGCCAACCTGTATGAGAACATACACGGCAACCTTCACCACCACACATTACACAAGAAATATCTACCTCTGCAGATGGCTCTGTGAATGGGAAGAAGCTTGTACGGAAACGTACCTTTGTGTCATCACCATACATGTGACGTAAGAAGGACTCTAATGTGCCTTTTAAGTCAGCAAATGTAATATGCTCATCGATGATGAGACCTTCCACTTGATGGAATACAGGGGAATGAGTCGCATCATAGTCCCAACGGTAAACCTTACCAGGCGCAATCATACGGATTGGGCTATTAGGTTCATGACGTTGCATTGTACGAGCTTGTACTGGAGATGTATGCGTACGCAATAAGAAGTTTTCTGTAATATAGAAGGAATCTTGCATATCACGTGCAGGATGATCTTTAGGCAAGTTTAAGCATTCAAAGTTATAGTAATCTTGTTCTACTTCTGGACCTTCTTCAACGGTATACCCCATTTTCATGAAGAAGTCTTCAATCATTTCATTAACCTTTGTTAATGGATGGATATGACCAGCTTTTTGTGCACGACCAGGCAATGTAATATCGATGCGCTCTTGCTCTAAACGAGCATTTAACTCTGCCGTTTCCATGCGAGTTTTCAGAGCATCAATTTCAGCCTCTAATGCTTCACGAACAGCATTAACGAGAGCACCAGCCTTAGGACGTTCTTCTGGAGATAATTTACCAAGACCTTTTAATAAAGCCGTTACCTCGCCTTTTTTACCTAAATATTTAACACGTATATCTTGCAACGCTTGTTGATCAGCAGCGCCTTTGATGGCATCAAGGGCTTCTGCCTTAATACGTTGTAATTCTTGTTCCATTCAAGCATCCTCCTATTTGTAAAAGTCTAACTTATATTATACCAAATCAGGGTTGTCTTCTTCAATAAAACGCCATGGTAAATCAGGTAATGGCTTCTCTTCTAGTACAAAAAATGTACCCCGTGCCAAGTGAACAAGTTCACCTAATTCATTATAAATACGAGCGGTAGCAACCATAGTAGTTTTACCGTTGTGCTCTACATTGGCTACACCACGCAATACAGCACCGCCCTTAACAGCTTTCACATAGTTACCATTAAGATCAATGGTGCTAACAGATTTTCCCAATGTAAAACAAGCAGTCCCCATCACACTATCTGCTAAGCCAATACATACGGCACCATGCAAATCCCCTCTAAAATTGCAGTAATCTGTTTCATTTGTTTGCAATGTCATTTCCGCATGACCTGATTCAACAGCTGTAATCTCAGAATCTTTTACCCAAGAAAATGGATTCTGATCTCGTAATTCGTTGAAATATTCTAACAATGTTGTAGCCATAAGGTTCTCCATTCTATATACATACCCCATAGATTAACTAATCTAAATACTAAATCTATTACATTACCTGTATGAAAATCTTTATAGTTAAATGTAAAAATTCAATACAAACATATAAAAATGGTGCGTTACATCATACATATTGTATCATGCAACGCACCATATGCGAATAACTCTATCTAATTATATGGTATGTTCTTAAGAAAACACATTTATAAATTCAAAACTATTCATAATGCAATGCATCGATTGGATTGAGCTTAGCCGCTTTACGGGCTGGGTATATACCAAAAATCAAACCAATAGCCATGGAAAAGGCAAAGGACATTATGATTGTTGGAACAGATACAATTGTACTCATTCCAGATACCATTCCGATTACTTTTGAGGCTCCTATACCGAAAGCAATACCAATAAAGCCCCCCATCAAACTGATTACAACAGCTTCTATTAAGAATTGTGTAACAATTACGCTATACGTAGCCCCCAAAGCTTTACGCACGCCAATTTCTCGAGTCCGTTCCGTTACAGATACAAGCATGATGTTCATAATACCAATACCACCTACAACGAGTGAAATCGCAGCTACAGCCCCTAGGAATAACGTAAATGTTCCCGTCGTCTGAGCCACTGTTTCCATAATAGATTTCATATTTTGAATATTAAAATCATCCAAATTTGTATCTTTTATATTATGACGAACACGCAACAAATTCTCTATATCTGCCTGCAAACGGTCAATGCCCCCATCATCCTTAGCCACAACATACACCCTGCGAAGATAGTCAATGCCCTCTACGCGCTCCATTGATGTTGTATATGGAATTAACACCGTATCGTCTTGGTCATTACCCATGGTTCCGTTCCCTTTACTTTTGAGAACACCAATGACACGGAATGGAATATTTTTAACACGGATTTCCTTGCCTACAGGATCTTCATCAGTAAACAAATTTTTTACTACCGTTTGTCCCACAACCGCTACACGTTCTCGGTTCTGAACATTTTTATCGGAGAAAAATCGACCAGATGTCATAGTCCAATTATTTACGTCCTGAAAGTTAGAATTAACCCCCGCAACAGATGTAGTCCAGTTTTTATTTTGATAAATCACCACATAAGAGCCATTTGTCATAGGACTGGCGGCTTTTACACCTTCTAACTTAGCAATAGCTTCATAGTCAGATATTTTCAACGATTTCATGGACCCCTGCGAAGATCTAGCACCTGGCGTCCGCGGCGCCCCTGGCAGAACTACCAACAAGTTAGAGCCTAAGCTAGAAATAGAATTCTCAATATCTTGCTTCACCCCATTACCGATAGATACCAAGGCAATAACAGCTGCTACACCGATAATGATACCTAACATGGTCAAGAGGGAGCGCAATTTATTAGCAATCAAGGAAGCCCATGCCATTAGAAAACTTTCTTTATACATTAGGCACCTCCTTTATAGGAGTCATATTAGAATTGATCGAATCCTCTACGATTATCCCATCTTTCAAGACTACATTACGACTCGCGTACGTAGCAATATCCGGTTCATGTGTAACTAGAAGAATCGTACGACCTTCATCGTGAAGGCCCCTAAATATATTCATAACATCGATGGTTGACTTAGAGTCAAGATTTCCTGTCGGTTCATCAGCCATGATAATAGCAGGATTATTTGCCAATGCACGAGCAATCGCCACGCGTTGACGTTGCCCACCAGACAACTCGGATGGCAAATGGTCCATACGCTCGCCCAAGCCGACAGACTGTAATAATTGAGTGGCCCGTTCAATGCGCATCTTTTTATTTACACCGGCATAAATCATAGGAAGCGCTACATTTTCTAGGGCTGTCAATTTTGTCAACAAATTAAAGCTTTGAAATACAAAACCTATCTGTTTGTTACGTACATACGCAAGTTCATCATCAGATAAGGTAGCAACCTCGTCTCCATTGAGTCGATAAGAACCAGTTGTAGGTCGGTCCAAACATCCAAGAATATTCATAAAGGTTGATTTACCTGAGCCAGATGGTCCCATAATGGATACAAATTCACCCTTATTGACAACTAAATCAATGCCATGCAGAACAGGTACTGATAATTTGCCATTCACATAGGTTTTTGTAATCCCTTGTATGTCAATTACTGTTTGGTTCATAAGCACCTACCCTTAGAATGGTCCAGCTACATTATTTTTTGGTGCATTCACATCACCGCTTACGATAATTTCATCACCTTCAGATAAACCTTTTAAGATTTGAACATTAGTATCCCCAGTTACACCTGTAGAAACAGCGGTACGTACTGGTTGACCATCTTTTATTACATATACATACTCACCTTGTTTATCCGTACGTACAGCAGTAAGAGGAACTACCAATGTATTTTTAATATCTTCACCAAAGATTGTGGCACGAGCCGTCATAGTTGGTAAGAAATTACCTGCAATATTTTCAGGAATTTGAACCTTAACAGTATAGTACACAACGCTACTACTTGTTGTGCCCATATTACCTTTTGTACCTTTTGCAATTTCAGAAACGTAACCGGTGAAAGTTTCACCTGGCTTAGAATCTACAGTAAACTCTACCTTAGCACCTTGTTTAATATTGCCAATATCAGTTTCGTCTACAGTAAGATAAATCTCTAAATTTTTTAAATCTGCAATGGTAGCAATGATCATTTGTGTGGAAATACCAGTACTAATAGTTTGACCGGCTTTTAGCGGTGTACCAACAACAGTACCAGACATTGGAGCTGTAATAGTAGCATCACTTAAATCTGCGGCAGCACGTTCATAAGTAGATTTAGCACGTTCATAAGATGTTACAGAATCATCATATGTTTGTTGTGCAATAGCATCTTGAGCCGCCAAGGATTTATAACGATTCATATCAAGTTCTGCTTTGGCTAACGCCGCACGAGCATCATCAACAGATGCTTGTAATTGACGTGTATCAATATAAGCAATAACTTGACCGGCCGTAACTTGATCATTCTCTTTAACTAAAACTTTTTCAAGTTTACCAGCAACATTTGTAGAAACATCTACATAATTTACAGGGTTAATAGTACCTGTGGCACTGATACTAGTTTTTACATCACCCTTTTCAACCTTGCCAGTAGTATATAACGTTTGTGCTTGATTTGCATTTAGACTATCCATGTAGTAATATGTGCCGCCACCAAGAACACAAAGAACAACAGCACCTGTTACTATACGTTTACGATGCTTTTGTAAGAACTCTTTCATTATGATCTCCTTTTTTTAAGATGAAGATATATTAAAAAGACATTTATTCTATATCAACACATATAGTATTTTTAAATTATACAGCACCAATTGCTTTTACGCAATATAATTTCATTAATGAATAAATTATGATATATAAAAAATGGCCCTTACGGGCCATTAACTACTCAATATTGACAATAATCTATAATCCTTCTCATCGATTGGAAATTCAAGACGTTCTGCCTCTTCATAAGATAGTGCACGGATATGACCATCTATATAACCTACTAATCGGTTAGCGACACCACTCATCAATAAATTAATACAGACTTCACTCATGCGAGCCGCTAAAATAGCATCAAATGCCGATGGACCACCGCCACGTTGTAAGTAGCCTAACACAGTTAGGCTAGGATCAAATTCTGTATGCTCCTTGATAAAAGCTTTCACCTCACCGCTGTTATAGGCACCTTCTGCAACGAGAATAACACTATATTCTTTACCCCGAATTTGTGTTTCCTTTAAATGACGACAAACCGCATGTAAAGGCATGGGATTTTCAGGAACCAAAACTATTTCTGCCCCACAAGCTAGGCCTGCCTTTAATGCAATATGTCCAGCTTTGCGCCCCATAACCTCCACAATAGCTACACGTTCATGGGAGTTTGATGTATCACGAATACGCCCAACCGCATCAACTACCGTATTAAGAGCCGTATCATAGCCTATCGTATATTGTGTGCCACCCATGTCATTATCAATCGTACATGGAATGGTCATAGTAGACATACCAAGTTTAGATAAACTTGTAGCACCACGCATGGAGCCATCACCACCGATAACGACTAGATGGTCGATGTCATAAGCTTTCAAAATATCATAAGCTTTGCGTTGAATTTCTTCATTTTGAAATTCTGGAAAACGAGCCGTTTTCAGCATCGTACCACCTTGTGTTATGATGCCACCAACGTCTCGATTCGATAAGGGAAATATCTTTTCCTCAATGATACCTAAATAGCCACGTTCAATACCAAATATTTCAAAACCTTCATGTATAGCTTTTCTAGTTAGCGCTCTTATGGCGGCGTTCATTCCAGGTGCGTCTCCGCCGCTTGTTAGTATTGCGATTCTTCTCATATCCATTACCCCCTTGTGGTGTACGTTGTTTGGATATACTATGTGCCTTACCTTTTTTATTCGTTTGATTAGAAGTCTTTTGTTTATACCGTTTATCATAACGAATTTTATTAGACATTGCTCTTTTTGATACTGCTTCAGAAATCTCTTTTTTCCTACTTTGTTGATTATTAAATTGTATATCTTCAGCTGCTTCTTTAGCATCTACATCGTTTGTATCATTGGGTTGACGTCTTGCTTTAAATTGCACATCTGAGGCCTCTAATTCGTCCTCAATACGCTGCATAAAATCATAGGTCCGACCATTTGTTGTATCTAGTACAAAATCGCACTGCTTATACACGGGCTTCCACGATTGTATCATAGCATGTACAAAGGCATTCACATTACTATAGTCCATGGTAGGCCGTTTCCCAACACGGCGATTCACCCGACTGACAATACGGAATTGTGCAGCTCGGATACCAATAATATAGGAATATTTTTTTAATACCTTTAAGGTGCGATGTTCAATAGGAAAATTCCCACCCACAGAAATCACTGCTTCATGGTATAAGCAAACCTTTTTTAGTACATCCATTTCGGCGCGGCGGAATGCTTTTTCTCCTATCTTTTTAAAAATCTCAGCAATGGGCAACCCAAAACGACTTTCTAATACGCGATCGGTATCTACAAATTGCCAACCCTTGCGTTCTGCAAGGTTCCGTCCAAAGTGACTTTTGCCACTTCCCATAGAACCGATGAGCATAATATTCCGTTTTATTATCATCTATTATGTGCCCCTTATCATTACATATCCTTCATTGTACTATAAAATGGTCCAAAAACAAAGACAGACTATAGACATAAAATCTATAATCTGTCTCTATACAGTACACCCGATTTTCATTAAGGTTTTATAATCGATTTAATTGCACAATGCACATAAACTACATTACCTTTACGTTCTATATCTTCTATTTCTATACGGCGTGAAGGATCCTTTTCTTCAACAGTATTTATCCAGTTAATCATACGCTCTGTACTACCTAATACTGTTAATTCTAGTATACCTTCATGCTCATCAGTACTGACAATCATTAATGGTTCTCCTTGCAAGGAATCAAAAATATTTGTATTAGAACTTGTATTAGATGTCTTGTTCCGTGTAAAAGATTCTAATAGTTTTGCTTCATTAGACACTATATAATCTGACTCAGCATTCATTTGTATATTATAATTATCTTGTTGATTTTTTAAGCTATTATTTTTGTCTTCAAAATAAATATGCCCATACATAGAAAGGCTAATGAGCATCCCCCACAACACTAGGCCCGTTAATATTCTCTCGACCTGATACGTTGTGCTCTCTTTTAGATCCGTCCATATGGAATGTATAAACACCTTTATCTGCTTTAACTGTTCCATGACACTCCATCCCTAGTAATTTTTGTTGGAGAATAGCAATAAATTTACGACACATTTCGTCACTCGTACCTATACCATCTATACTGATACGCCCATCCTTAATGCTAAGATGCTGTAGACTAATATGTTCTGACATAGCGGCATCAAGAATATATACGACCATTGTATTGGGTAATATATCTGTTTGATTCTTAAGGATTTTATTCTTTATTAATTTATTTCTTATTTCCATTAATTCACCATATTGTTGATGTATTTCTTGATACTGAGCATTTGCTTGCAATCGCACAAAGTCTATCTTTCGATTTTCATAGCTACGATAGCTTGACCAACAACTATATATAGTAACAAGCCCTACTATAATGTATATAAGACTTATCCCATAAAGAAGGTATCGATAGGTATGCCATAAACTATGCCATCGTAACGAGCGAGGCATTAAATTAATACATCTGTCCTTACCAGCCCAATCCAATCCATTTAAGCCCCCTTGCTGCCATACCGATAGCCATGTCCCAATCTAATTGTCCTTGCTTGCAACGATTACGACCACGACCTAAAAATAATAATGGAATATATTCAGTTTCTCCATACATGGAAATTATACCTTCCATATCTGTCCGTTCTTCATTTGTTATAGATTCTAACCCATACATCCGAATTCCCTGTATCTCATCTATACCAAAGTCTTGTAATCTCACTTCTAACTTATCCATAGCTTCAGCTACATCGCTACTAGTAATAGGTACAATACACTCTTGAATGCATATATCATTCCACCAAAGCCATAAATGCATGGCGCCTTCTTCCACAACACCTGTTACAGTACCGCTGCGCCGCATCAAGCAATAACAAATAGGAATAGGCCAAAAATCAATAACATCAACGGGTGCATAAGTATCTCGTATACCTTGCTTCAAAAGCTCTAGTGAATGCCGATCTACAGCCACCATAAACATATGATAATTGTGTCGTGGATATTCCCGGCGACAAGCATCCATTTGGAAACTATCCCCCTCAAAACTAAAGTAGTCCTCTATATTCCACTTTATAAACTCCTTCATATCAAAATCATGAGGATCATAAGGTGCTACATGCATTTGTGTATCAATATTAGCAACAATACTATAAGCCCCTTCATCTAAATCATACGTTTCTATAAATTTTGTAACGTCTTCATCAATAGGTCCTGTACGCTTCATTTCTAACGCATCAGTAATGACCATTGTTTTATTTTCTATATGAGCGGTAACACATACAATATGTTCATCAGTTATACATACTCCAGAATGTATTCTCTTTTTTCGTTTCATAGAATCACCTCAATAAGGTTTTACCTTTATAACATGCATATGTTTTTCTTTATCTACGGTCACATACATATGTACACGACTCACGATTTCACTATTTTTCAATTTTCCATAACTCATAATATGTCGCGGATTATCTGTTGATTGGTCTGCTTCAATAGTAATCTCTACATTTTCATCATCTATCACAACTAATTTATTTTGAAAGTCCCATACATTTCCTAATTTACAATAGCCCACAAACCAATGAACACCTTTCTGTGCCGCATAATGAGCCTCTTCCAAATGCAATTCGTCTACCACATTACTTTCACATATTTGTCCTATACGCAGCCCCATAAAAGCTAATAGTAATAAAAAGGACATCGTAAGTATCGCTATATATGTAATAAAGCCCGCGTTATGGGCTCCTACGTTCATAACCTGTCTCCTCTTTACTTGTATACCAATCATAAATAGTACTCTGTCCAATAGAGACCTCATATATGGATAATCCTCCATAACCACTTGTGTATTTTCTATCATTAACAAAACGATTATTAATATACCAACGTAAATACACGGTCCCATTAGTATCTACACTAAAAGGGTATTCTTGGGTATAGCCCACATTTCTTTTATCTGTAGTTCCTACAATTCGACTACCACTGACAGGTTGCAAGCTACCATCCGTTAATTTTCTGTATAATGCATGACGTTGTACAGTTAAGGTTGTGCGCTTTGTATCGTGAATATATAAACTCTTATTATGGTCTTCTACAGTAACCTTCACAGGATTCCATATCATATGAGCCACAACCATACGCCGTGTATATCGACCATCCTCCATCATAGCTACACTATCAAGTAATTTAGCATCCCACATAACTGCATAGAATACGATACCTAACAATAAGGTAAGGACTATGATAGAAATCATCATACTAATAAGCGTAGAATACAAAATAAAACCCATATCATTTCTATTTTTATTTCTATCTGTTATGGGATTCTGCTTGTATTCTTTATTCTTCCCAATTACCGTTTCTATATCCTCGCCCTTCAATGTATCCCCTCCAAATCAACTGATAGAGAATAGACAACAGATTGATTGTCGATGGCATCTACTGTTAATCGTTGTAAAGATACACCTTCTATCACTACAGGCTTTATATGTGTTTTATAGGTAATTTTTTCACTAGGACTCATTGTAAATTGAGAATTATATACACCAGTTTCTATTGCTCCATTCTTATAATAAGAAGCTTTAGCCACTTCTAAATACGTTATGGTATCTTGCAATATATGATCCCAATAATACGCCCTATATACCGTAAGAGTAGCCATCCAAAAAATAGATAATACAACCGGTAAAATGAACATGATTATAGCGGCTGATATTAAAGCGTCACCATACATAAATCCTTCAGTGCACTTCTTCCCATCTAATTCGCCCCGTTTGTACAGATATCCATATACGATTTTTCTCACCACTTTCACGATCTTTCAAAATAATTTCTGTCCCATCATAGGGTAAGCCCAAGGCTGAAAAAGAAATAATTGTCATAGACCGTTCATTCTCAATATTTTGCGGTAATGATATGTTTACCGTATGATGATTAACATCTTCCTCTAAGGTATAACTGTCCTTATTTAAAATAAAAAGCATTCTCCCTTTACCATTAGATTTATGCCCTAACATAGACCACAGTTGAACTTTCTTGAGCATATACGCCACCTCTTGCGTAGCACCATTTAAAGTATAACGACTAGGTGTTGTCACAATAGGTAAGGCAATAGAAATGAGCAATAAGATTAAACCAATAGTAATAATCCATTCCGCCAATAAAGATCCACTTTGACGATTTATAAGTTGCACCTTAACCATTGATAAAGCACCTCCATATAGGAACCACCATGTAAGGCACACCATCCGCCAAAGCATAGAAAGGGACCAAATGGGATATATCGATTACGATAACCGGCGAGTAAGAGATAGAGAGAACCAACACAAAAAGTTACGTAAAAGAAACATATAATTTCCCATGGAGTGAGCCATATTGCAATAGCAGAAAACCATTTAATATCGCCTATGCCAAAGCCTTTATGGCTAATCAAACGAAGTCCATATGTAATAGCACCTACGCTGATAACACTTAATAAGGTTACTAACATAGATTGATCATTTATATAGCTATATATAATGCCACCTATTACAAGAACTAATGCCCCTTCATCAGGCAATATATAGTAATGCATATCGATGGTAGCACCTGCTATGATGATGAGTGAAAACACAGCATACAAAGCAATGTGAGTATAAGATATTGCTTTTGATGAAACTATAACAGGTAGCAATATAGATGCTATATATACAAAAAGTCCTATCACATAATTGGTCCCTTTCATACCTTGTC
This sequence comes from uncultured Veillonella sp., assembly GCA_902466275.1. Lineage (GTDB taxonomy): Bacteria > Bacillota > Negativicutes > Veillonellales > Veillonellaceae > Veillonella. Next base: position 12,602 of record CABQQJ010000002.1, read on the forward strand.
CTTTCATATAACTAACGTATATAATTCATAATCTATACAAGTTAATTAAGGCTCATTAGGTGCTTTAACAACAACAGATTTTGAAGTCCCACCACTGACAACTTCATAAGTAATAGTGTATTCTTTTCCTTTTGCAGTCTTAACATGTTCAGTAAGATATCCTTCCTTATATAGATTTTCTACTGTTGGAGGTGTGTCGACATTCTTATCAATCATATACAATTGAGTGGCATTTTTAATAATTTGAATATCTGCTGTTTCTTTAGCGTTTCGAGCTTTATCCGCTGCAGATAAGAATTGTGGCATCGCAATAGCCGCTAATATAGCGATAACCGCTACTACAACCATTAACTCAACGAGAGTAAATCCGCCTTTTCTCGATTTTTTAAACCCTTCTCGAACACGAGAAATATGTAATCGATCTACGACCCATTGACCGCACATTTCTAATCGATGATTCACTCCATGAATCATATGCATAACAGACTTCATAATATTCTCCTTTTAATAGTTAAGTAATAACAATGTCTATTGCCCTCCTAAGTTG
>CABQQJ010000003.1 GCA_902466275.1 uncultured Veillonella sp.
TGCATTTAAAGCAGCACGAATGGTACGACCTGTATATAGCACATCATCTACAAGGATAATCGTCTTTTCCGTTGTATCGAGCGTACAAGGCTCTCCTTCTTTAGGACGAGCATCACGATCATCACGGTAAATAGCTACATTTAAAGACTCACAGTCAATATGTATGCCTTCAATGCGCTCAATTTCGGCTTGTAAACGTTTTGCCAAGATAACACCACGTCGTTCAATGCCGACAATTAGTGCATCAGATAAACCTTTATTGCGTTCTAAAATTTCATGACTTATACGACGAACAGCACGCATAATAGCATCTTGGTCCATCAGTAAGCGTTTCTTTTCCATATATACGCCCTTACAGCATAGGATTGTTCTATGCCCCTATATCCAAATAAGTAGTAAAAATAAGTACTTAAACAATCAATGTAAACATTTAGACTATTTTCGTTTATCTTCACGGTAGGTCTTAGCAAATTCTAAGCACGCCTCAAAATCAGCTGGTACCGGTGCTTCAAAGTGCATTTCTTCACCTGTAATAGGGTGTTTAACATCTAACGATTTAGAATGTAATGCTTGCCCTTCTATAGGAAAATCCATACGTCTATATCCATAAAATGGGTCATTAACAACAGGATGTCCAATATGAGCAAAGTGAACACGAATTTGATGGGTTCTGCCAGTCTCCAAATTACATTCAACCAATGTTTGATGACCATAACGCTCCAATACTTTAAAATGTGTTACTGCATCTTTACTGTTTTCAAAGACAACAGCCATTTTCATACGGTCCTTAGGATGGCGTCCAATAGGCGCCTTTATAGTCCCCTTTTCTTCTACAATATTGCCTTGTACTAGCGCCCAGTACGTACGTCTTGCAGAATGTACTTTTACTTGCTCTGCTAGACCAATGTGTGCTGCATCATTTTTTGCCACCATCATAACGCCAGACGTATCTTTATCTAAGCGATGCACAATACCTGGCCTAATTTCACCATTAATGCCTGATAGGTCCTTACAATGGAATAATAGAGCATTTACAAGGGTTCCAGAATAATTCCCTACTGCAGGATGTACCACCATGCCACGAGGTTTATTAACAATAACAATATCGTGATCTTCGTATAAATAATCTATAGGGATATCCTCAGGTTTAACCTCAATCGATTCAGGCTCTGGGATTTCTACATGAATTACAGTATCAGGTGTAAGCCGAAGATTAGCCTTTCCTACTTTATCACCTACTGTAACATGACCACCTTTAATTAAACTTTGAATATAGCTACGAGATCCTTCCATCTGTTCAGTTAAAAATATATCTAGTCTCATGCCTTCTTGCTCAGCACTTACAATATATTCATTCATCCTCTATTCCTCTTTGAGTCAAGTATAAGATATATATTTATTGACGAATCAAGTCAATGATCTATAAAGGACCCTAATAATGAAAGCTATTCATGGTCCTCTTTCAATGAAAACAAATAAAATACAACAAAAGCTACACCTATACAAATACCAATATCTGCCACATTAAAAATAGGCCATACACGAAAATCAAAAAAGTCCACTACCCCATGAATCATGTATCGGTCAATGCCATTACCAATTGCACCTGCGACTAATAAGGCGGATCCGATTTGCAAAGTCCAATGGCCCTTAGCTAATCGCTTCCAATAAAAAGCACAAACAGCTAATAGAACAAAAGCCACTAGTAAGAAAAACCATCGTTGATTCGCTAACATGCCAAAGGCTGCACCGCGATTAATAATATACGTAAGATGGAATACATTGTGAATAACAGGTAGTGATTCACCAAGAGCAAAATGGTTCATCACATAATATTTAGAAGCTTGATCCAATACAAGCCAAATGATTGCAATTAAATAAAACAAGTGATACTCCCTTTTAATAATATATATCTTAATAGTCCTATTATACTAAGTTACATGATTTTAGGCAAAATAAAAAGCCCCTCAATGAGGGGCGTATTTTATTTGTGATTACTCAGCGGAAATTACAGATACTGGGCAAACGGATTCGCAAGAACCGCAATCGATGCAAGCATCGCCAATTTCGTATTTAGTTTCGCCTTCAGTAATGCAGGAAACTGGGCAAACAGATGCGCAAGAACCACATTTAATGCAACCATCAGCAATAACTCTCATAATTAGGACCTCCATAAAAATATAGATCAGAACTTTTTATTATCATTTAGAAAGGCACTTGCCTCAACTTATGTTCTCATTATCACACAGTTCTAATTGAAAGTCAAATGAAAATGATAAAAAAATGTATATTTTTTTGCATAATAATTGTTCCTTTTTATCATAAAAAGCCTACATTTATCTATATTTTGATATTATTTTTCATTTAATTTATTGAGTATTATACTCAATAAATGAGAATGCACCAATTATCATTTTAATTAAAATACTTAGTATTATACTAGGAATTTAATTATCAATATTCATTATCATAAAAACTATTTTTTTATTACAACAGATTTAACGCTTATCTATATTTTAATCTAACATATAAACTTCACTCTAAAAAAGGCCGAATCATACGATTCGACCTCATTTATATTTATAAAGTAAAGTAATATCTTTACTATTATTCACTATATAACAATAATACTATTTTTTTCTTATAGCACTTAGAAAGATGTTAAGAATGTTAGTGTACCTAAAATAACGCCTGCAAGGTTTGGTACGATTAAAATATAATCACGTTTAGGTGATTTTGTCCAACCATATAATACCCAGATCAAACAGGATACTGCTGCAAATAATGGTTGCCATGGTTGACTAGGTTGACCATGAAGATTAGCAATTATTTGTGGGATATAGGCTAAAAATACAAATACACCAATAAATGCACCAATAGAACCAACTAACATGTTAAATCTTTCTTTTGTCATAGATGACCTCCTTATTCAACATTACATTATTATATCTTACACAATATACTATATCATATTTTTTTCGATGTAGTCAATTGTGTAAAATTAATCATGCAAATTAGTTTAATTCATATTGCTTTTGATTACACTTATATGTAATCTATATTAAAATCATATAGGCTAAAATCATAAAAAACGAGGCCGAATCTTACGATTCGACCTCGTGTGTGCTTGTATAGTAGAGTAACCTATTCCCTATTATTTACCAGGGAAGAATGGCCATACCATTGGAATGATAATTAAGCTTACTACGAAGCAAACTAAAATCAATGGAACGCCGGCTTTTACATAGTCAGTAAATTTGTATTGACCAGGACCAAGTACTAATGTATTTGGAGGTGTACCTACAGGTGTACCGAATGCACAAGATGCAGCAACGCCGATAGCCATCAATACAGCATGAGGGTCAGCGCCCATACCTTGAGCAATGGAGATACCGATAGGAGCCAATAATGCACAAGATGCAGTATTAGACATAAATTGAGTCATAACACAAGACAATGCAAATAATACAGCTGTTGCAAAGTAAGGGCTAGGGTCAGAACCCATAACGCCAATAACTGCATTTGCAATCATTTTACCTGCACCAGATTGGTCAAGTGCAGTTGCCACTGGCATCATACCAGCGAATAAGAAGATTGTTACCCAGTCAATGGATGTATAAGCTTGTTTTTCGTTCAAGCAACCAGTTAATACGCAAAGCATTGCGCCGATAACTGCAACCATGCTCAATGGCAAGTTAATACCAAAGTGTTCTTTCAATGGTTCGCCTAAAATCATGGCAAGGATTACACCTAAAAGAATAAGTCCGGAGAACAATTGTTTCTTAGGATCGTTAGAAATATCTTCAGCAGCTACTTCTTGTTCTACATCACCGGCATCAGTAATTTCATGTTTAGGTAATAAATGTTTACCAATGAGCATCATGAATACGATAGTAGCGATAGTCAAAGGAATGCCAATCCAAGCAAACTCAAAGAAACCAAATGGTTCAATACCAAATTTAGATAATGTACCACTTACAATGATATTAGGTGGTGTACCAACCATTGTAATGATACCACCAATGCCTGCAGCGAATGCTAACGGCATCAACTGGCGAGATGCAGGAATCTTAGCAACAGCACAGATACCAACAACTACAGGAAGTAAAGCAGCTGTTGTACCAGTGTTAGATAAGAATGCGGACATGATAGCTGTTACAAGCATAATCGCAAGCATTAATCCATTTTCGCTAGTCCCTGCATGAGATACTACGGTTTCCCCAATTTTTTGAGCTAAACCAGTGTAGAACAATGCAGCACCAACAACGAACATGCCAGCAAACAACACAACTGTACTATCAGATAAACCAGAGAATACAACCTTAGGAGTAATAATACCCATAAGGCCTAGTGTAATTGCGCCGCCTAAAGAAGTAATAGCTAAAGGAATAATTTCCGTAACGAATAAAACAGCCATGACTGCAAGGACGATTAAGGTTTGTTCTGCAGTACCCATACATCATCATCTCCCTTCAGAGAAATGCACTGATTGTATTAGATGAGATATAAAATATAGCCTACAATACTGATAGCAGAAGCCATCAAGAAAGTTATACCATAACCCTCTTTAGTTTTAGGATAGCCAAAAAATAACGCTTCCCCTAAAAATCCTCGGCGATTAAACCAAGTATATTTAGTTCTACGTTGAAACCATTTGGCCTTTCCTTCATTACCGATAATCAGTGCAGTAATAAAAAATACAATAAATGCCCAAATAAAACAAATCAGTATTTTTAATTCTACAGATAACAAGTGACCACCTCTACTAAATTTAAAGCACTAGAAGGTTATTGTGTGAATGCTTGTATCACCTAATGACCGATCTGAAAAGCATTTATTGCAAATATACCCTATTTATGCATGAATACATAGATTTGAAGGGTTTTTATATTCACCAATAGGTGTACCTAATTAGGCACACCTTGGTGAATAATTATTAAATTACTAGTGGTTGGACAACATAGCAAGCATTGTACCTGCTGCTACTGCTGTACCGATAACGCCAGCTACGTTAGGGCCCATAGCATGCATGAGCAAGAAGTTAGCTGGGTTAGCTTTCGCACCTACTACTTGAGATACGCGAGCTGCCATTGGAACCGCGGATACACCAGCAGAACCAATAAGTGGATTTGTTTTACCACCATCTACTAAGCTCATCAATTTACCGAATAATACGCCACCAGCAGTACCACCGATGAATGCAACCAAACCTAAGCAAATGATAAGGAGTGTTTGCACGCTTAAGAAGTGTTCCGCACTCATTGTTAAACCAGTACCAGTTGCTAAGAAGATAGTAACAGTATTGATCAACGCATTTTGAGATGTATCGGACAAACGATCAGTTACGCCAGATTCACGGAACAAGTTACCTAACATCAACATACCTAAAAGGGATGTAATGGAAGGAAGCAATAAGGAAATGAAGATCGTTGCAACGATTGGGAACACGATTTTTTCAAAACGTGTAACTTCACGCAATTGCTCCATAACAATTTCGCGTTCTTTTTGCGTAGTGAATAATTTCATTACAGGTGGTTGAATCAACGGTACCAAGGACATATAGGAATATGCGGCAACCGCGATAGCACCTAACAAATGAGGAGCTAGCTTAGTAGCTAAGTAAATGGATGTAGGACCATCAGCACCACCGATGATACCAATAGCAGCCGCTTCTTGAGCTGTAAAGCCAAGCATCATTGCGCCACCTAAGGCAGCAAATACACCAATTTGAGCTGCAGCCCCTAAAAGCAATGTTTTAGGATTAGCAATGAGTGGACCAAAGTCAGTCATTGCACCTACACCAAGGAAAATTAAAGGTGGGAAGATTTCTTGGGAGATACCTGCACTAATAAGCGCCATAACGCCTTCTTCGAAACCGTTACGAGGAATATTAGCAAGTAAACAACCAAACGCAATCGGACCCAACAATAATGGTTCAAACTCTTTGGCAAATGCTAAGTATAATAGGATCAAACCTACAAGAATCATAATAGCATTACCTGGTTCAAATGCGAGGAACCCGCTATCGTTAAGAACGGATTGTATCGCAACAGCAAAAGCCTCCATATGCGTTCCCCTTTCACAAATATAAAATTGTTATATGACGCGGCACCGCCGCGCCATACAAAACTTGGTATTAACCAAGAACAACCATGTCGTCGCCAGTGGATACAGTTTGGTTAGCAGATACGCGAACTTCGGAAACTACAGCATCATGTGGAGCTGCAATTTCATTTTGCATTTTCATAGCTTCAAGAATCAACAAAGTTTCGCCTTTTTTAACTGCTTGACCAGCGGATACTGCTACAGATAAGATTTTACCAGGCATTGGAGCTTTTACAGTTTCAGCACCTGCTGGAACTGGAGCTGCTGCTGCAGCAGGAGCTGGTGCTGGTGCAGGAGCTGCTTTAGGAGCTGGAGCTGCTGCTGGAGCTGGAGCTGCTGCAGCAGCTGCGCCTTTTACTTCATTAACTTCTACATCATATGCTGTACCATTTACTGTAACGTTGAATTTTTTCATCTTAAATTCCTCCAAAATGTGTAATTTCTACACAAAACTTATAAATATTTTTACACATATAAATTGAATAATCCCATGGATTATCAAATTAGCCAATTATCTTATCGATTACCACGCAAACGGCCTTCCATTTTCCAATTGTAGCTTACGATTGGACGGATATGCGCGATTTGATCAGCGGAATAACCCATTGCCGCTAATGCACCAACGATTACTGCTACTACATCTTGAGATGGAGCTTTACCGTTAGTTGTTGTAGCATTGCTCATTACAAATGCCTCCTAAAATTATTTTAACCTCTACCGCTTAAGCGACCTTCCAAGCGCCATTTAGCACTGGTTGCTGTAGGTCGGATAGATGCAATTTGTTCAGATGAGTACCCCATCGCCACAATGGCACCTACGATAGCTGCTACTACTTCATCCTCATTTTGAGCAGATGCATTTGGTGCAGCCACCGGTGTAGCTGCGGGAGCCGCAACAGGTGCACTTGGTGGTACGTCTTTTTTCTTCTTAGTAGGGTCAATCAAATGAACGATTGACATCAAAATACCTAAAAGAATCAACACAACAAATACAACTGTCATATTAATGGCCATGATTAACCAAGGATTGGTAGTAACTGCTTGTCCTTCCATAATCATTCCCCTTTCTAAAAAAGTAGTAAAGAAAGGTATCTCCCAAATTCGATGATATGATTACCGAATCGAATTATAATGGAATATTACCATGTTTCTTTGGAGCACGGTTTTCGCGTTTGCTTGCAAGCATTGCCAAAGCGTTGATAACTGCTGGACGAGTTTGTTTTGGTTCGATTACAACATCTACGAAGCCACGTTCTGCAGCTTTGTAAGGGGTCGCAAACTCTTCTACATATTTAGCTGTTTTAGCATCTTTATCTTCGTCTTTCTTGAAGATAATATTAGCTGCACCAGCAGGACCCATTACAGCGATTTCGGATGTAGGCCAAGCGTATACTTGGTCAGCGCCCAAATCTTGGGAACACATAGCGAGGTAAGAACCGCCATATGCTTTACGAGTGATAACAGTAATTTTTGGTACTGTAGCTTCAGAGTAAGCATATAACATTTTAGCACCATGACGAATGATACCGCCCCATTCTTGATTTGTGCCAGGCAAGAAACCAGGAACGTCAACGAAGTTAACGATTGGAATATTGAAAGCATCACAGAAACGGATGAAACGGGAAGATTTGTCGGATGCATTGATGTCCAAGCAACCAGCCATTACTTTTGGTTGGTTAGCAATGATACCAACGGATTGACCATCAAAACGAGCGAAGCAAGTAATGATATTTGTAGCATAGAATGGTTGTACTTCATAGTATTCGCCATTATCTACAGTAGCTGCGATAACATCTTTCATGTCGTAAGGCATGTTACTGTTATCTGGCAACAAGCTATTCAAGCTTTCATCCTCACGAGTTGGATCGTCACCAGTATCTACCAATGGAGCATCTTCCATATTGTTGGATGGCAAGAAGCCTAATAAGTAACGAATTTGAGCGATACAATCATCTTCATTTTCAGCTGCAAAGTGAGCAACACCAGACACGGAGTTGTGAGCCATTGCACCACCAAGATCTTCAGCTGTTACTTCTTCACCAGTTACAGATTTGATAACTGCAGGACCAGTGATGAACATTTGAGATGTGTTTTTAACCATGTAGATGAAGTCAGTCAATGCTGGAGAATATACAGCACCGCCCGCACATGGACCCATGATTACGGAAATTTGTGGAATAACGCCAGATGCATTTGTATTTTCAAAGAAAATTTTACCGTAACCAGCAAGGGCATCTACTGCTTCTTGAATACGAGCACCGCCGGAATCGTTGATACCAACAATAGGAGCACCCATTTTCATTGCTAAACGTTGTACTTTAACGATTTTAGCAGCATGCATTTCACCAAGAGAACCACCTTCTACAGTGAAATCTTGTGCGAATGCATATACTAAACGACCGTCGATAGTACCATAACCTGTTACTACACCTTCGCCTGGTAATTCTTTCTTTTCTTGACCGAAGTTAACACAACGATGTTTAACGAATTGATCAAGTTCAACGAAGGAATTATCATCGAACAATTTAGCCAAACGTTCGCGAGCAGTCATTTTGCCTTGAGCATGTTGTTTCTCAACGCGTTTTTCACCGCCACCAGCTTTAACTTTAGCTAGTTTTTCGTGCAATAACTCGATTTTTTCCTGCACTGTTGCCATTATAGCACCTCCAAATAAAACTTGTTACAGTATCATTTTATTTCATAAATGAATAAAGTTCAAGAAGCATACATATTTAATATATAACGTAGGATTATATGTATATGTATATCTACAACTCATATATAATGATGTGAATTGGATACTGTATTATTTCATACGTTGACATAATTCAAGCAATACGCCACCAGTTGCTTTTGGATGTAAGAAAGCAATGGAGGAACCGCCTGCACCATAACGAGGTTTTTCGTCAATCATACGAACGCCTTTAGCCATCAAATCAGCAATAGCATTTTCAATATTATCAACGCGCAATGCAACGTGTTGGATACCATCACGACCGCCATTTTTTTCGATAAATTTACCGATAGGGCCATCTGGAGTTGTAGTTTCTAAGAATTCAAGTTCAGCATCGCCACATGGGAAGAAGGATACTTTTACTTTTTGTTCTTCTACGATTTCATCTTCAGGAAGATGTTCAATACCCAATGCATTTTTATAGAATTCTTTAGTTGCTGCTAAATCATTAACACCAATACCGATGTGATCCACTTGTAATACTTTAAAAGCCATTTCGATTATCTCCTTTTCAAGGCTAAATCTCTAATGCTATGTAGTCGCCGTCTACTTTAGCACGCTTGTCATTACGCCGTTAACAACTGTGTATGGATCGCTTTCGCGTTCATTAACAGCTGCCACTTGGCTATTAAATTCGTCGCTTGTAACGATTTTATCAGCTACATAACGACCAATTTGTTCATTAATCATTGCGATGATTTCATCACGAGTACGTTCTGCCCGACGAGATTCCAATTCACCGGAATCTTCAAGATACTCAAAATGTTCATCTAAGGCTTCGATAAGTTCATCTACGCCTTGGTCTTTACTAGCAATTGTGCGCTTAATTGGTGGGCGCCATTTTACTTCACGAGAGTCTAGGTCAAGCATCATTTCAATTTCTACATTCAAACGATCACAACCATCTCGGTCAGCTTTATTGATAGCAAATACATCGCCAATTTCAAGAATACCCGCTTTGATAGCTTGGATATCATCACCGAGACCAGGAACAAGTACAACTAATGTAGTATCCGCATTTTTTACGATATCTACTTCAGATTGACCTACGCCTACTGTTTCAATGATTACTAAATCCATGCCAAAGGCATCCATGAGTTTTACAACGTCTGCAGTCTTTTTGGATAAACCACCAAGACTACCACGCGTGCCCATGCTTCGAATGAATACATTTTCATTTAATGTTAAATCATTCATTCGAATACGGTCCCCCAAGATAGCACCACCAGAGAATGGGCTAGTTGGGTCGATGGCAACGATGCCGATTTTTTTACCTTGATCTAAATAATGTTTAACAACTTTATCTGTCAATGTACTTTTACCAGCACCAGGGGCCCCAGTAATACCGAGAATACGTGCATTCCCTGTTTTAGGGTAAATAGCCTTCATAATATCAATGGCATTATCATACTCGTTTTCTACAGCTGTTATGGACCGTGCTAAGGCTAGTCTAGAACCTTCAAAAAGGCCTTTAACTAAATCCATTCGCCTCACCACCTATCTTAGAATATGGGAATAGAGGGGAGCCAACTATGCAGTTGTGCTCCTCTCTTGCCCAGTTAATTATTTAACGTTTTCGTTGATGAATTTAACGATATCGCCAGTTGGTGTGCCAGGTGTGAATACTGCTGCTACGCCAGCTTTTTTCAAGCCAGGGATATCAGCGTCAGGAATAACGCCACCACCGATTACAAGAACATCCCCCATGCCTTTTTCTTTCAAAAGTTCAACAATTTTAGGGAACAATGTATTGTGAGCACCGGAAAGAAGAGATAATGCAACTACATTAACGTCTTCAGAAAGAGCTGCTTCAACGATTTGTTCTGGAGTTTGACGAAGACCAGTGTAGATTACTTCGAAACCAGCATCGCGAAGTGCGCGTGCTACTACTTTTGCACCACGGTCATGACCATCAAGACCTGGTTTTGCTACAATTACTCTAATACGTTTTTCTGCCATGATATATTACCTCCGAAATTAGCCGATATTATAATGTGGAATGAGCTTCGTATTCACCGAATACTTCGCGCAATACATTACAAATTTCACCCAAAGTAGCATATGTTTTAACTGCATCAAGAATTAATGGCATCAAGTTAACGTTTTCATCAGCTGCGCCAGCTTTAAGAGCCGCCAATGCTGCGTCAACTGCTGCTTGATCGCGGTTAGCGCGAACTGCTTGAGTTTTCTTGGATTGGTTAACACCAACGGAAGCGTCTACGCGAAGTAAGTCTTTTGGAGCTTCTTCTTCAACTTGGAATTTGTTTACGCCAACGATTGTGCGCAAGCCAGATTCAACTTCCATTTGCCATTTGTAAGCGGATTCTTGAATTTCTTTTTGGATGTAGCCTTTTTCGATTGCTACTACAGCGCCGCCCATTTCATCAATTTTCTTGATGTATGCCATAGCTTCGTCATAGATAGCGTTAGTCATAGCTTCTACATAGTAGGAACCGCCCAATGGGTCAACTACGTCAGCCAAACCAGATTCGTAAGCCACGATTTGTTGAGTACGAAGAGCTACTTGTACAGATGCTTCTGTAGGAAGAGCCAAAGCTTCGTCACGAGAGTTTGTATGTAAGGATTGAGTACCGCCCATTACAGCAGCTGCAGTTTGAAGAGCAACACGAACGATGTTGTTATCAACTTGTTGTGCAGTCAACATGGAACCAGCTGTTTGAGTATGTACACGAAGCATCATGGATTTTGGTTTTTTAGCACCAAAACGTTCTTTCATGATTGTTGCCCATAAGCGACGAGATGCGCGGAATTTAGCAACTTCTTCAAGTACATTATTATGAGCATTCCAGAAGAAGGAAAGACGACCAGCAAATGTATCAACATCAAGACCAGCTTTCAAAGCTGCTTCTACGTATGCGATACCATCAGCAATTGTAAATGCGATTTCTTGTGCTGCTGTGGAACCTGCTTCACGGATGTGGTAACCGGAGATAGAAATTGTATTCCATTTTGGAACGTATTGAGAACAATATTCGAAGATATTAGTGATCAAACGCATAGATGGTTTTGGAGGGAAAATGTAAGTACCACGAGCTGCATATTCTTTCAAAATATCATTTTGAATAGTACCTTTCAATTCTGTGGAAGGTACACCTTGTTTTTCAGCTACTGCGATATACATTGCCAACAAAACGGATGCTGGAGCGTTGATTGTCATGGAAGTGGATACTTTGCCAAGGTCGATGCCGTCGAACAAGATTTCCATATCTGCCAAAGAGTCAATCGCTACACCTACTTTACCAACTTCGCCTTCAGCCATAACATCATCAGAGTCATAACCGATTTGAGTTGGCAAATCGAATGCACAGGACAAGCCTGTTGCACCAGATTCGATTAGGTAGCGGTAACGTTTGTTAGATTCTTCAGCTGTAGCGAAGCCTGCATACATACGCATTGTCCAGAAACGACCACGGTACATAG
>CABQQJ010000004.1 GCA_902466275.1 uncultured Veillonella sp.
GTTAATAATATGTAGAAAGAGATTGATATGAGAGATTTAATAATGCATAGGCACTTAGTATGGCAACGTTTTATATTGGCGTTAGCTTTCATAGGTGCCATGCTCTTAGGTACTGTTGCTCATGGTGCTGCACCTACGCCACCATCTACCATTGGTGAAGCAGTGGTACTCATTGATGCAGATAATAAGGAGATTTTATTCGCCAAGAATCCCGATAAATGGATGCATCCGGCAAGTACTACGAAAATGGTAACCTTATTAACAGCACTTGAGTTAAAAGGAACACAATTAGATGAGTTAGCAACGATTAGTCCCTATGCGACGAGCATGGAAGAATCTAATCTTGGTATACAAGTAGGCGACCAAATCACCTTGGAAGGTGTTCTTGAAGGTATGATGGTTGCTAGTGGTAATGATGCGGCCGTTGTAGTAGCCGAAAATGTAAGTGGTTCTGTGGATAAATTTGCTAAAGATATGACTCGCATTGCTGCAAAAGCGGGTGCAAAGAATAGTGTGTTCCTAAATCCACATGGATTAACTCAAATGGGGCACCACTCTACGGCTCGTGACTTGGCGATGATTGCTGCGTATGGTATGAAATACCAAATGTTCCGTGACAAGGTTGCTAATGATTATTACAAGGTGCCGTATCAAAACCGTGCACCAGAAACAATTCGTACTACAAACCACTTCATTCGCAACAAATATCCTGGTGCAAATGGCTTGAAAACAGGTTTTACAAATGCAGCAGGAGAATGTTTGATTGCGTCTGCCACACGGAAGGGCCATACTATGATTGTAGTTATGCTTAATGATGATAATCGTTGGGAAGAAGCTGTACAATTCCTTGATTATGGCTTTAAACTCCGTGGGGTAATTTAAGGACCTGTTGTGTAATGGGGGACATATGAGTTCATTTTTTGCATTTTTAAAACGCATGCGCTTTATCAATCGATGGAGCCTCATGCGAAATACGGAAATAGAAAATATTCAAGAGCATAGCCTTGAAGTGGCTATGGTAGCGCACAACTTGGGGGCTATAAAAAATGAATACTTCGGTGGAAATATAGATATTAATAAGGTAGCTGTCATAGCTATGTATCATGAGGTGAGCGAAATCTTTACAGGAGATATGCCGACACCAATCAAGTATTTTGATCCAAAGTTGCGTGAACTGTATGGTGAGGTTGAAACTTTGGCGCAAGAAAAAATGCTATCAACCTTGCCAGACCGGTTACAATCTGTTTATAAGCCTATACTTGTTGATGCAGAGACTAGTCCAGAATGGCCTCTCGTTAAGGCTGCTGATACAATTTCAGCCTATATGAAATGCGTCAAAGAGCTCAAGGCAGGAAATGATGAGTTTAAAGAGGCACATGACTCTATCTTAGCTAAGTTGAAAAATCTAAATATGCCTGAGGTAGATATGTTTCTTGAAATATATATCCCTGCTCTTGGTAAAAGTTTGGATGAGTTGAACTATTACGAAATTAAATAATTACTAAAAGAGACGACTTCTTGAACTGCACCCCCAAAAGTGGACACAATTTTGGGGGTGCAGTTCATTTGGGCCGTCTCTTTTTGATTCTAAAAATTTGTAGATTATTTTGCTAATGCTTTATCAAATTTTTGTTAGTTTGCTTAATAAAAATTATTATAAGTGTATTTGTTAATTATTATGTCTTATTGAGTGTTATAGTTTACTTTTTCTATCTATAATCTCTTGATTTCTCATTAGTATTTTTTTACCTCGCCACGAGAAGGCTCGACGACCGTATTTTGCTTTGAATTCTTTGTTCGTTAGTGCTTCTAGTTCGTCTATATTGACATACGGCTCTATCTGTTGAAATTCAGGGATAGGCGTAGTTGGAATATCTTTATTGTGAGGACACACCTCTTGGCATACATCACAACCAAATACAAGAGGCGTCTTAGCGATGATGGCTTCTTCTTCGTCCGTTAGATCTCCTTTTTTCTGAGTTAAGTAGCTTTTACAAGTCGCGAATTTAAATTCGTCATGGCCCAAACATTGGCCTAAGCATGCTGTAATACAACGATTACATCCTATACAGGACTGCTCAAGAGGGGTATTTGGCTCGAGTTCTAGTGTTGTTAAAATCGTACCAATAACGACATAAGAACCCCACTTAGGGCTGATAAAACAGTTGTTCTTTCCGTAAAAGCCGAGACCTGCTAAGTAGGCCATGTACCGATCTGCTAAAGGAGAGGTGTCGCAATGAATGGAGAACTGAGCCGAGTCATCAATTATTTGTAATCTTTCAATAAGACGTTCTAAATATTCATTAATGACCAGGTGATAATCTGTTGACCATGTATAGCGCGATAGATTGGCATGGCCTTTGTGTTGTACATGGTACGGGAATAGACAAACGATGGCACTTTTGGGCATAAACTGAGTCGTTCCTAGTAGTCTTGCTTCCACATCTGCCGTAGTAAAGGGGCATGGGTTGCTTTCAAATAAAATAGTTTTGGCCTGTTCAGGTAGTGGCCATGAGGCAATTCCAAATTCATAAATATGTAATTCTTTGCAAATTTCCTGTAAATTTATATCTTTCATCGTAGATTTAGTGGTAAATAATTGGTAAAATAAAAGTATAAGAAATGCACGAGATTCTATAGTTTTTTGTTAAGTTTGTAGTTTGGTGAGAACTGTATTTTTATAGTTAGCACCGTAATTCTGTTAGTATTAGTATACCATTGAGAGGACAGATTATGTTAGCATTTATGAAAGTATTACAACCGAAGACGGTGGAAGAGGCTTATGAATTAGCCACAAAAAACAAAACTGCCCCAATGCTAGCTGGCGGCTGTTGGTTGCGTTTAGGTCGACGCACATGGCCATCAGTGATCGATATGGCAAGCCTTGATTTGCGTTATGTTCGTGAAGAAGATAAGGAGTTTGTAATTGGCGCTATGGCGACACAAGGAGATGTGGAACGCTTTGAGCCTTTACAACAATTCTGCGGTGGTGCCGTAGTTAAAGGCGTTAAGGAGATTCTTGGCGTTCAATTTAGAAATACTGCTACCATGGGCGGTTCTGTAGCAAGTAAGTTTGGCTTCTCTGATATCATTCCTGCTTTATTGGCAGTACATGCAGACATCGTTACCTTTAAAGGTGGTCGCATGTCCATGCAAGACTATATGACATATAGAGAACGTGATATTCTCGTGGAGATTCGCATCCCTAAAGTAGATGTACCTGTAGCTGTTGAAGCCCTTCGCATTTCTCGTGGTGATTTCCCGTTATTGACAGGTGCTCTTCGCCATGATGAAAAAGGGGTTGAATTGTATATCGGTACAAGACCTGGTGTACCTCAATTAGCTGTTAAAGCAAGTGCCTTGCTTTCAGAAAAAGGATTATCTGCAGCAAAAGAAGCAGGTCAATTGGCATCTGAAGAACTAGTGTATCAATCTAACTCTCATGCGTCCAAAGAATATCGCATGGAAATGGTAAAAGCAATGGTTCAACGCTTAGCTAAGGAGGTGGCACAATAATGGAACTCGTACTTAATATTAATAATAAAAATGTAACTGTTAATGTGCCAACTGATGAGATGTTGCTAGATACATTGCGTAATCTTGGCTATTACAGTGTCCGTTGTGGCTGTGATACCACAAACTGTGGCCTTTGTACTGTATGGGTGGATGACGAAATTGTTTTGTCCTGTGCATACCCTACATTTCGTGCGCCAGGCCATAAAATTACTACATTAGAAGGCTTACAAGAGGAAGCTGAATTATTAGCGGCTTGTATCGCAAGTGAAGGCGCAGATCAGTGTGGTTTTTGTACAACTGGCATGATGATGAGTGCTATTAATTTGAAACGCAAAAATCCAAAGGCTAGCGATGATGAGATTCGCGAATACCTCATAGGTAACTTGTGTCGCTGTACTGGTTATGAATCACAACTTCGAGGAGTTCGTAAATTCTTAGAAGGAGGCCTATAATGATGAACAAGCATATTGGTAAGTCCTATGACAAAGTTGACTCAAAAGGTATTTTGTCTGGTAAACCGTCTTATACTGGCGATTTTGTTCCCAAAGATGCGCTCGTTATTAAGGCTCTTCGTAGCCCTCATGCCCAGGCGCGCATCAAATCTATTGATACATCTAAAGCCAAATTGATTCCTGGCGTAGAAGCTATTTTTACTTATGAAGATGTGCCTAATACGCGATTCACATTAGCAGGTCAAACATATCCAGAGCCATCCGCTTATGATGCACTCATCTTGGACCCTGTAGTTCGCTATGTTGGAGATGAAGTAGCTCTTATCGTAGCAAAAGATGAGGCTACAGCGCTTAAAGCAATGCCGCTTATCAAGGTTGAATACGAAGTACAGAAACCTGTACTTGATATGCATACTGCTATCGACCATGAAACTATAGTACATCCTGAAGATGATATTCACAATAATATCCCTGTAGGACAAGATTACAAACGCAATATTTGCGTATCCTATCACAAACGGGTAGGAGATGTGGAGGCAGAACTTGCTAAATGTGATTACGTGGCAGAAGGTACATACTTTGACCAGGCCACACGCCAAACAGCGATGGAACCATTCCAAAGCTTTGGATATATAGATGCGCTAGGTCGTGTAGTTATTGTATCCTCTACGCAAATCGTATTCCATGTACGCCGTCACATCGCTCGTGCACTCGGTATTCCGGCTACAAAAGTCCGTGTAATTAAGCCTCGTATTGGTGGTGGCTTCGGTTCTAAACAAACGGCTTGTACAGAAATCATGACAGCTTTCGTAGCGTGGACATTGAAAAAACCTTGTTATCTTTTATACGATCGTACAGAAGCACAAACTTGCTCCACTACACGTCATGCTCGTGAATGGAAAATCCGTGTAGGTGCTACAAAAGATGGCATTATTAAAGTTATTGATATGGACTCCATCACAGCCGCTGGGGCACATGCAACTCATTGCTTCACTACTACAACGGCTGGTGAACATAAATCTGTACCGTTGTACAACAAAGCGACTGCTGTTCATTATGGTACAGAGGGTGTGTATACTAATCAAACTCCGGGTGGTGCTTTCCGTGGGTATGGTGCAACAGAAGCCTTGTGGCCATTAGAATGTGCTGTTAACCAATTGGCTGACAAAATGGGGATTGATCCAGCTGAACTACGTCAGAAGAACTTAATAGCGGAAGGTGAACAAAGCTTAGTATATGCTCCAGATGAATATCTTGATTCTGGTCTTTTCCAAGATACTGTAAATCGTGTAAAAGAAATGGCTCGTTGGGATGAACGCCCTCATTCTTGGGATATCGATGAGCGCTATCGCGGTGGACTTGGCATGGCTTTAGCACTACAAGGCTCTGGTGTCGCAAATATCGACGTAGCATCTGTTGAAATCCGACTTGGTGACGATGGCAATTATACATTGTATACTGGATCTTCTGATATGGGCATGGGGTCTAATACCGTATTAACTCAAATGGCCTGTGAAGTAATAGGTTGTCCTATGGAATATATGACTGTTATTGAATCAGATACAGATATCGTACCATTCGATCCAGGGTCCTACGCATCTAGTACAACCTATGTAACGGGTACTGCTGCTAAGATGGCAGCAGAAGAATTGCGCACTAAGATTATTGCTAAATTCGCTCAATTCTTTGAAACCGACGTTGAAAACGTTGACTTTGACGGCGTTGTAGCTACCACAAAAGATGGTGCTAAAACAATGGATATCCATCAATTGGCACCAAAATTATTAGTTGGTGCTAATGCGGAGCAATTGTCTGGTTTCGCTACATGGGGCAGTCATACGTCTCCACCTCCATTTATGGCATCTATTGCTGAGGTGAAGGTAGATAAACAAACAGGTAAGGTTATTCCTCTTCATTTCTATTCTTGTGTTGATTGTGGTACTGTTATCAACCCTAAATTGGCTCGCGTTCAAGTTGAGGGTGGTGTAGTACAAGCTATCGGCATGGCGTTGTATGAAGATATACGCTATTCTAATAATGGTCGCTTAGAGACTAATAACCTTATGACTTATAAAATTCCAACCCGTCAGGATATTGGTGAATTACATACAGACTTTGTAGAATCTTACGAGCCTACAGGTGGCTTCGGAGCTAAATCTATTGGTGAGGTTGTCATCAATACGGGGTGCCCTGCTATCCAACATGCCATTAAAAATGCAGTTGGTGCGGATATTCGTACATTACCTATGACACCTGAGAAGGTATTTATGGCTATGGACGAGAAATATAAAGTATAGAGATTTCTATTTACTTTTCCTTTCTAAGGAGGCCTGGTTTTATGACATCACAAACATCCTATTGGAATCGATTGATTCAGCCGGGAATCGTTGCCCTTGTTGGGGCAGGCGGTAAAACGACTGTGCTTTCAAAACTAGTAGAATATGGACGGCTGAAAGGTCAGCCCATCGTAGTTACGACTACGACTCGACTCTATGAATCTCAAGTGGCTCATTATGAACCGATTTATACTCGAAATATTAATGAAGCTGATGAATATTGTACTGATCGTATTTTGCGTGGATATTGTGGTGCGTGGTTCTCTGGAATTACAGGAACAAAAGTAGACTCCTTAGATTGTGATCTTATCGATGGTTTATCCAAGTTACATCCCAATTGGCAAATTGTTGTAGAAGCAGATGGGGCGAAGGAAAAATGGCTCAAGGCGCCTAAGACGACTGAGCCTGTCATTCCATCTCTTACAAAGACTACGATTGGCCTCGTGAATCTACAAATGCTAGGGGCCCCATTAGATGATGAGCACGTACATAATATCGAGCTTGTTCAAGATATTGTAAAACGCGATATGGGGGCTATTGTAACTCCTCGTATGTTGGCTGATCTTGTTTTGCATAGGCAAGGTTTATTCCAATACAGTAAAGGTAAGAAAATATTATTCTGTACTGGTTATGAAACAGTGCAACATCGCATTATCGATGATTTTATTGATCATATTGTTGATAGTGATATTACGGCTATCATTTTGGCTGATGGATATAAAGCAAGTTGTGAAATCCGTCGCATTATTCAATGTCGGTAGGTACTCATGACTAATGTGAAAGCAAATTGTAACACCGCTTTTAGTCCCATGAGAGACCCCATAGACCGTCATCCTTTGCATATTGGCATTGTCCTCCTTGTGGGAGGGCAATCCAAGCGTATGGGATGTAATAAGCAGCTCTTACCCTGGCGTGGTAAGACTGTTCTAGATGCGGTCTGTGGGGCTCTTCAAGGTGGATGGGGTGGACAGGTAGCTTCTACTGTATCGTGTAAGCTACCTTTTGTGGCAGTTACTGGTGATGATCATGAGAAACTAGAACCTATTGTCACAAGCTATGGTTTTGAAGCCCTTCGAAATGACCATCCTGAACTAGGGCAAGGCGTATCCATAGCGATGGGAGTACGTCATTTGATGAATACGTCATCCTTACCGCTAGACGGTATTCTCTGTTCAGTAGGAGATCAACCACTTTTGACGAGTGCTGTTGTACACGAGGTCATTCGTGCGTTTAATGAAAACTTTCATCCGAAAACTATCGTCGTTCCACATTATGGGGCAAATTATCACTCGGGAAATCCCGTTCTCTTTGGTTCTCATTGGTTTGATTATTTACAACAGATTCAAGGGGATCAAGGGGGTAAGACCATTATTCATGGTGATGGTAAAGCCCATGTCGTGAAATTATGGATTAGTGATGATATTGGCGACGATATCGATACACCCGATGATTTTGAGCGTTTGAAACATCGTGAAAGTGAGGCATTATGAAACCATTGGTACTCATGCGTGGAGGCGGAGACATCGCTTCCGGCGCTGTATATAGATTGAGACGGGCGGGCTATCCCGTTGTAATTAGTGAAATAGCGATTCCTACCATGATTCGCCGCGAAGTATGTTACGGTAATGCGGTTCATCGTGGAGAAATGATTTTGGAACGTTTTGTTGCTCGTCATGTGTCTCTTAGTGAAGTGAAGGATACATTGGCACAGGAAATCATTCCCGTTGTTACTAGCTCATATGAGGAATTATTGGACACTTTAAAACCAGAGATTGTAGTCGATGCTATTTTGAGTAAAAAGAATCTTGGTACAAAACGGGATGATGCAGATCTCGTTATCGGTGTGGGCCCTGGATTTATTGCTGGAGAAGATGTAGATGTGGTCATTGAAACGATGCGTGGTCATTCATTAGGTCGCTGTATCTATGATGGACCAGCTCAACCTAATACAGGTATCCCTGGAAATGTAGGTGGCTACACTCATGAGCGCGTTATTCATTCTCCAAAGGCTGGACTATTTACAGCAAAACGTCATATTGGGGATTCTGTACAAGCTAATGAAGTAATTGGTTATGTTGATGAAGAACCAGTAAGAGCAAAAATTACAGGTATTCTACGAGGCATTTTAAAAAGTGGGCTTATCGTATCAGATCATTTTAAGTTGGCTGATGTGGATGCTCGTTGTGAAGAGTCTCATTGCTATAGTATTTCAGATAAATCCCTTGCTGTCGGTGGAGGTGTATTAGAGGCTGTTACCGCTTGGGATTATGAAAGGAATCTAGATGGAAACAATTTATGATGTGATGAAAGATCGTCTACAGGTTACTGAAACTACTGTGATGGTTACTGTTCTATCCGGTCCTCGTCAAGGGGATAAGACTATTTATGCTGAAGATGGAAGGGTTCTATACGGAACTCCTATTGAAGGGTTTACTGTAGATAAAGCAAAGCTAAATTCTCTATGCATGGTAGGCGAAATGGAGTGTTTCGTACAACCTGTAGAAAATGATCCGTCAGTTCTCGTATTAGGCGCAGGTCATGTTAGCCGAGCGATTACAGATTTGCTGTTGTTTATTGGATGTCGTGTTACAGTCGTAGATGACCGTCCAGAATATGTAGTTCCTGAATTCTTTGATGAACGTGTCATACGTAAATGCTTACCTTTAGAAAACTTCAAGAACGATTTACCTCTTGATGAATATACTGGTTTTATCATTGTGACACGTGCTCATGAGTACGATAATATATGCTTAGAACAATTACGAGGGTACTTGCCTACCTATATGGGCGTTATGGGCAGCCAAAAACGCATCCATCACGCTTTTGAAGTGTTGCGTGAGCAGGGATGGACTCAAGATGAGTTAGATATGGTATATGCGCCTATTGGTCTAGATTTAGGAGCTCAAACGCCTGAGGAAATTGCATTATCTATCGTTAGTGAATATTTGGCAGTGGTGCGTGGTAAAAAAGGCGGCTCATTGCGGAAAGGTAGAGTGATCCATGAATCGTGAGTTTATTGAATACCTTAGTGAACGTAAAAACGAAACCTTAGCAGTAGCCACTATTTTATATACCTGTGGATCCACACCTCGTAAAGCTGGTACATCTATGGTTGTATTTCCTGATGGATCTATTTTTGGCACTATTGGCGGCGGTCGTGCAGAAAATGAAATCCGCCTAAGTGCGGTGGACTCTTTGAATAAAAAAGAAGCTCACCGTCGTATCGATGTTCATCTCGATGATGACGTAGCTGTTAAAGAAGGCATGGTTTGTGGGGGCCAAATGGATGTTTGGATTGAAACACAAAACATCTAATAAAAATCTCATTCAGCGTTTGTTTATAAATTTACAGTACTCTCAAAATGAGTTAAAATATAAGGTACAGTCAAAGAATTGATTGTACCTTATTATTTTGTATAAGGAGCTATTTTTATGCATATTGACGCACTTATACATACCTTTAGGCTTCTTGATATCGTTGATATCATAATCGTTGCCATTGGTATTTACTATTTATATAAATTGCTTAAAGATACACGGGCCGTTTCTCTTTTAAAAGGTCTCGTTATGTTGGCAATTTTAAATTTATTAAGTCATCTGTTAAATCTATACGTTATCAACTGGATTTTGCAACAAAGTATGACCGTTCTTCTCTTTGCGTTACCCGTTGTATTCCAACCAGAATTGCGTCGTGCTCTAGAACAATTGGGGCGTGGACGAATATTCAGCAAGGCACAAAATGTAAACGAAGAAGAAATGGATATGGCCATTAATGAAGTGATGGCTGCGGCTCGCGTTATGTCTCGTGAACATACGGGGGCACTTATCGTTTTTGAACGTGAAGTAGGTCTCAATGACTTTGTAGATACTGGTATTCTTATCGATGCTGTATTGAGTCGCGAGTTGATTAAAAATATCTTTGTTCCTAGTACACCACTTCATGATGGGGCCTTGATTATTCGTGATGGGCGAATCCGTGCAGCGGGCTGTTTGTTGCCGTTGACTGAGGACCGCACATTGAGTACTGAACTAGGTACACGTCACCGTGCAGCTATTGGCTTGTCTGAGCAAACTGACGCTGTTGTAGTCGTTGTCAGTGAGGAAACAGGGACCATTTCTTATACATATGGCGGTCATATTTATCGCCATTTACCAGAGGATCAAATTAAAGAGGCATTGCGCACCTTTATGGAACGCCCTCGTCAAACCATTACTAGTATGTGGAAATGGAGGGCAAATAAATGATGATTCATTTGAAACGCAATTGGCCTGCTAAATTATTATCCTTGCTAGCGGCTATCGTCATGTGGTTCTTTATTATGCGCGATCAGAACCCTGTGATGGAAGTAACCTATACAATACCTGTTCAGGTTCAAAATCTCAATTCTGGCTATATCATAGAAGATGCACCAGATGTGGTCCGTGTTGTACTAGCTGGTCCACGTGATACCATTATGTCTATGAAATCAGATAATTTACGGGCTTATATTGATGCATCTGGTGTAAAACCAGGTCAAAATAATGTAACTATTAATTTTACTCCTCCGGCAGGGATGAATCTTGTGGAGGTTAAACCAGATAACATCATCATCAATGTTGATGAATATGCAGAGAAAACGATTCCTGTTGAAATAGTTCCAATCGGCAAGTTCTCTGATGATATTGCTTTGAAATCGGTAACGATTGTGCCGAAAGAGGTAACTGTTTCTGGTCGTAAGCAACAAGTTAATGCAGTGAGCAAGGTTGTGATGAAAGTCAATGTGGCTGGTCAAACGAAGAACTTTAGCGCTGTTAGTACTTTAGAAGCTTGGGATACGGCAGGTAATGTACTGGATGTACATATTAATCCAAACCAAGGCCAAGCACAATACGAACTCAACTTATTACGTAAAGAAAAGGCGGTTCCTATTACTGTTCCGACTGTTGGTACAGTAGCAGAAGGTTATGAAGTTAAATCCACGTCTGCTACACCAACGCAACTAACAGTTACAGGTCGTGAAGAAATGATTGATTCCGTTACAGAAATACAAACAGAACCTATCGATGTATCGGGTGCTACTGAAACTGTACAGGGTAACTATAATTTAGTATTACCGAATGGAGTTAATAGCAATACCACAACGGTACGGGTGAAAGTAGAAATACAAAAGAAAGTACTTAATGGATGATAAGTTTTTTGTGAGGCTTTGAAATCTTGCGACAAAGACCCTAATAGAGTGAATATTTCTCTATTAGGGCCTTTTTATGATTTATATATTAGCTTTTATAGTAGTGTTGTATAATAAAGATGTATGACTATTTTCTTACAGATCAAGTGGTAAAGAATTTTGGTCAAAGATTAAAGAAGTAGGCTCACCTAAAAGGGAGGGTTTAATAGGAAAGATATGATTAGAATAATAAATCTCCGCGTGGCTGTTACGGTTAAGTCGGATATCAAAAGTATTGTAGAAAAGAAATATCCCCCGTTACGTGGCGCTATCGAAACGATTCATGTTGTTCGACGTGCCGTAGATGCCCGTAAGAAGCCAAACATTGTTTTTGTATATACCCTATTCATTGAGGTTCATAATGAAGCTCAAGTCATGAAAAAGCTTGGTAAAGAAAAGGATGTATCTGTATTTGCTGCAGAAGATCCAGAACCTATCGTTTTGGGGGCTGTACCATTAGCACATCGTCCTGTTGTTATGGGCTTTGGCCCTGCGGGGATGCTGGCAGCCTTTTACTTAGCTCGTGAAGGCTATCGCCCAATCGTGCTTGAACGCGGTCAAGATGTAGATACACGTAGTCATGATGTAGAGACATTTTGGAAAAAGGGCATATTTAAGCCTGAGTCCAACGTACAATTTGGGGAAGGTGGCGCAGGAACTTTTTCCGATGGTAAGTTGACAACTCGCATTACTCATCCGCGTTTACATGAAATATCTAA
>CABQQJ010000005.1 GCA_902466275.1 uncultured Veillonella sp.
TTGGTAGAACAATATCATGGTGAGGTACCACGTGAATTTGATCAACTGGTAGAATTACCTGGTGTTGGTCGTAAAACGGCTAACGTAGTTGTGTCCGTATTGTTCGGTACACCTGCCATTGCGGTAGATACCCATGTATTCCGTGTAGCTAATCGATTAAAACTAGGTATTGCTAAAACTCCAGAAGAGATGGAGAAGAAATTGCAAAAGGCTATCCCTAAAGAGGATTGGGCTGCTGCTCATCACTGGTTGATTTATCATGGCCGTAAATTATGTAAGGCTCGTAAGCCTTTATGTGAAGAATGTTTTTTAAATCATGTATGCCCTTCGGCGGGAAAGGTTTAATATGAAAGTAAATAACGAAGAATTTATTGCCCTTTGTGCTAATCATGGTATTGAGGGAATTGATATTGTAAATGAGTTAATGCGTTTTAAAGTGCTAGATCAATTGATTTCTAGTAATGCTAGCTCCCGTGAGTGGGGGGTAACGGCAGATGATTTATATGCGTTAGCAGAAAAATCCACAGTAGAATCCTTTGGTCCTGTACCATATGATTTGAATACATTCCAAACTCTTTATGGACCATCCTTTAGAGTGGAATTGTTTGATTTTATTAGTGACACAGGCATTTTAGAAGGTCTAGATGTAGGCACTATTTGGGAAACTCCTGTTCGTGAAAGTATCGAAGCTCATAGTAAAACGGGAGAATTGGTTCTGTATGCTTATGTAGAAGAATATGCAGGCATGGTTGAAGAGATTCTTCAATCTTATGAAGATAAAAAAGTCGTTCTGTATACGGCATCTCCCGTGTGTTATAGCATTTTGACACGTTTATATCCAATGGCTCAAATCATTAATCATTGGCCACATCGCAGTTACTTTGACCATATCTTTACAGGTACGGTTGGTATGTTCCAATCCTCTGAAGATATTGTAGAAGAGGTAGCTAATGGTTTGCATAATTTGGTTCCAGAAGGGACTGCTCAATTATTCTTACCTACTACAATGGCACAAAATCAATTGGGCTTAAATAATATGGCGTTGCAATTTTTCTTGAACCAAAAACGAGTAGAAGCTATACGAGAATGGACTCCATTAGGGGCTTATGAAATCGTATATGGTAAATACGATGTTAAAAAGATGCGCGTTGGCTTGCGTGAACGCGTAGGAGATGAGTGGAAAACGATTAATTATATTCCATTGCCTCATGGTGTATTTGCTCAATTACCGGTATTCACAGTATTAAATTATGGCTTGTCTTTACGCTCTATTTTATTGCCAGGCGGTCAAACTGATGTAGCCTTAGGTCAAGATGGTATTTATTGCATTGATAGCCGTGTATCTGAATTAGGTCGCACTGCTCTTATTGAAAGTGGAGCTTATTTTCTTACTTTTAAACGTCATACTGATCATATTGATGTAGATATTACGACAGAAGCGCCTGTAGATGATATGTACTGGATGTTCCCAGATGCTGAATTAGTATATATGTGGTATGCCTATTTCTGCAGCACTACGGGTCAAACATTGATTCAAGAAATCTCCATGCTCGTTCAAACAGCTGAATCCTTTGGCTATATGCTTAGTAGCGTACGTCGTCGCGTATTAGATGTAAAGAATGAAGCCCAACTAATTAAATCTGTACAGGCTGCTGACGAGGCATATATCAAGGCTGTTACGGAGGCTACAAGGAGTTGGAAAGAGACCGTAGATTCATTAGGTGCACAAGTTATGCCACCTACAGCTTCTATTGATATTGAAGATTATAGCGACTATAAAAACTAATTGTAAAACTTAGGCTTTTAGTTTAAAATATATCGTATCCTAAAAAATATGAACTACTAAATATAGTAGGTATGAACCATACTACATAGATGTGTAAGAAAGGAGGACTGACTCATGGCAGTTATTAATTTTGAAATCTTCAAAGTTATCGGTACTTTATCTGAAGATAAAGACGGTTGGAAAAAACAATTAACATGTACTAGCTGGGGCAAATATAATCCTAAGTTTGACCTTCGCGCTTGGGATAGTGAATATACAAGCATGAAAAAAGGTATTACCCTTTCTTTAGAGGAGCTCATTGCATTGCGTGACATCCTCAACGAAAGCGACTTGGAAGCTATTTTAGCTGAGGCTATTGAAGAAAAGCAAGCATCCAAGGAATAGTATTGGCAACTTGCATTTGTACAAGTGTCATGCTATAATCTATAAGAATAATATTGATTGTCGGAAAGAGGTGTATAGAATGAAACAAGGTATTCATCCAGACTATAAAGAAGCTACAGTAACTTGCGGTTGTGGCAACACATTCAAAACTGGCTCTGTAAAAGAAGACCTTCGTGTAGACGTTTGCTCCAAATGCCATCCGTTCTTCACTGGTCAACAACGTGCGGCTCAAGCTCGTGGTCGTATTGAACAATTTAACAAACGTTACGGCAAATAATTTGTTTTGTAATGTAACATGTATTGGCAGGGCTGTTGGCTCTGCCTATATTTGTTTATGAGAGGAGATCTTGTGAACAGAGAACGTATAAAAAAGTTTGTCGGAGGACAGGCTGTGATCGAAGGTGTCATGATGAGAGGCCCTGGTTATACGGCAACTGCCGTACGTGAGCCTGCGGGAACTATTGTAGTTCAAAAAGAAGCTACAAAGTCCATTGCTGACACATATCCAATATTGAAAAAACCATTTCTTCGTGGCTGTGTAGCTCTCTATGAATCTCTAGTGATAGGCATGAAGGCTTTATCCTTCTCCGCTAAGGCTGCTGGCGATGAAGAGGAAGAAATGTCTAATAGTGAAATTGCCATTACTATGGTTATTTCCACCATCTTTGCGATAGCTGTATTTTTGGCATTGCCTACATTTATCGTAAAATTTATTCCTGGTGTACAGGATAATCATGTTGTATTAAATCTCATTGAAGGTGTCATTCGTTTAGTACTTTTCTTACTTTATATTTGGGGGATTGGTCTTACGAAGGATATTCAACGAGTTTTCCAATATCATGGGGCAGA
Source organism: uncultured Veillonella sp. (assembly GCA_902466275.1). Taxonomy (GTDB): domain Bacteria; phylum Bacillota; class Negativicutes; order Veillonellales; family Veillonellaceae; genus Veillonella. The sequence goes on from CABQQJ010000005.1 coordinate 3,020, forward strand.
GCATAAAACGATTCATACTTATGAATTAGATTTGCCTTTAACTGTAGAAAACGTTCGCCAACAAAGTCGCTTGCATGCGCGATGTGGTACAAACTTCTTACTTATTGTTATGGTAGTTAGTATCTTTGTATTTGCTTTCTTGGGTTGGCCCAATTTGTTGGAACGTATCGTGAGCCGCGTACTCCTTATGCCTGTAGTAGCTGGTATTGCGTACGAGGTGATTCGTCTTGCTGGACGTAGCGATCATTCTTTTGTGAAAGCTCTTATTAAACCAGGTCTTGCGTTACAATATATGACAACGCGTGAACCAGAAGATGATCAAATTGAAGTTGCTATACGAGCTTTAGAAGAGGTCCGTCCGCCTGAGAGTGACGCATATGAAGAGGAATAAACATGTTAGTTGATAAATTACAAGTTATTGAAGATAAATTTATGGATCTTGAGCAGCGCATCAGTGACCCTGAAGTCATTGCTCGCCAAGATGAATGGCGTAAATTAACACGTCAACATGCTCAATTATCTGAAACAGTTGAAACATTCCGTACTTATAAAAAAGTATTAGCTGGTATTGATGAAGCTATGGAAGTTATTGAAGATAAATCCATGGATGAAGAATTCCGCGAAATGGCACAAGAGGAATTGAAAGAGTTAAAACCTCAAAAAGAGGAATTGGAAGAAAAGTTGCAAGTTCTATTATTGCCTAAGGATCCTAATGATGATAAAAATATTATCATTGAGATTCGCGGGGGCGCTGGCGGTGATGAAGCTGCATTATTTGCAGGCGATCTATTCCGCATGTACACAAAATATGCGGAAAGCCAAGGCTGGCGTTGTGAGATTATCGATGCTAATGAACCAGAGCTTGGTGGCTTTAAAGAGGTTATTTTCTCTGTGGATGGTGAAAATGTATACTCTAAGATGAAATTTGAATCGGGTGTACATCGTGTACAACGTGTACCGGCTACAGAAACACAAGGCCGTGTACATACATCTACAGTTACAGTAGCCGTATTGCCAGAGATGGAAGATGTTGATATTGAAGTTAATGAAAAAGATTTAAAAATTGATACATATCGTGCGAGTGGTGCCGGTGGTCAGCATATCAATAAAACGGAGTCTGCTGTTCGTATTACACACTTACCATCTGGTATCGTTGTAGCGTGTCAAGATCAACGATCTCAATTACAAAACCGTGAAAAAGCTATGCGTGTATTGCGTGCTAAGTTACAGGATCAAGCTGAACAAGAGGCCATTTCTAGTATGGCTGCAGATCGTAAGAGTCAAGTCGGCACAGGTGATCGTAGTGAACGTATTCGCACCTATAACTACCCACAAGGTCGCGTCACAGATCATCGTATTAATTTAACATTATATAAATTAGATGCTATTTTAAATGGCGATCTTGATGAAATTATTCAAGCCTTAAATGCTGCAGACCAAGCGGCAAAAATGCAGGAGGCTAATACAAATGCATAAGGAGATTTGGACAATCGGTCGTATTCTCCAGTGGACAGAGCAGTACTTTCAAAGCAAGGAGATGGATACACCTCGACTTGATGGGGAAGTACTGCTTTCTCACGTTTTAGGTAAAGATCGTATTTATCTATATACCCATTATGACCAACCGCTTATTCAAGACGAGCTCGATGCCTTTAGGCCTCTCGTTCAACAACGGGCTAAGGGGCATTGTGTAGCGGCTATCATTGGGGAAAAGGACTTTATGGGGTTGACCTTTAAGGTGAATGATAAGGTATTGATTCCACGACCTGATACGGAAACCTTGATTGAGCATGTACTAGGTACTTATCCAAAAGATAGTAATGTGCGTATTCTTGATGTATGCACAGGCCCTGGTACGATATTGTTAAGTTTACTACACTATTTGCCGAATGCGTGTGGTGTAGGTCTTGAAATATCTACCGATGCTTTGTCAGTGGCTGAGGAGAATAGGGAAAGATTTAACTTAAATGATCGTGTTCAATTTATAGAATCCGATATGTTTTCTGGTTTGGTAGGTAAAACTGAGAAGTTTGACCTCATCGTATCGAATCCACCATATATCCGTACAGGAGATGCTAAATTATTGTCCCAGGATGTATTAAATGAGCCTCATATTGCATTATTTGGTGGAGAGGATGGGCTTCAATTTTATCGAATCTTAGCTAAAGAATGTAGAAATTATTTAAACGTTAATGGCCGTGTGGCGTTTGAAGTAGGCTTTGACCAAGCAGAAGAGGTAGGTGCTTTATTGCAAGAAACAGGTCAATATTCGAATATTCAATTTATAGCTGACCTCGGTGGTCATAACCGGGTAGTGACAGCTGTATATGAGGGCTAATATGGATACTAAAATCATTACAAATCCATCAGAACAAGATATAGATACTTTAGCCCGTGCTTTGCGCAATGGTGAATTGGTGTCTATTCCTACAGAAACTGTATATGGATTAGGTGCAAATGGTCTAGATCCAGAGGCGATGGATAAAATCTATGCTGCCAAAGGTCGTCCTTCAGATAATCCATTGATTTTACATGTTCCTAATAGTGAAAGTATAAAACCTTTGGTAACAGAAATTTCTGCTACGGCGCAAGCCTTAATGGATGCATTCTGGCCAGGGCCATTAACGATTACATTGCCTAAATCTGATTTAGTGCCAGATCGTGCAACAGGTGGGTTAACTCGTGTGGCGCTTCGGGGTCCTGATCATGAGGCATGTCGAGTATTATTAGAGCGTGCAGGCATACCTATAGCGGCACCTAGTGCCAATATTTCAGGGCGCCCAAGTCCAACTACTGCAGAAGATGTATATAATGATATGAATGGTCGCATTTCCTATATATTAGATGCTGGTCCATGTACGATTGGTGTAGAGTCTACTGTTGTAGAAGTCCATGATGATAAGGTCATTATATTAAGACCTGGTGGAATTACAAAAGCACAGCTTGAACGTGTGGTGTCTACTGTTGAGTATGATACTGCTTTAGTCAATGCAACCACTACACCAAAGGCTCCTGGCATGAAGTATACGCATTATGCGCCTGATGCACCTATGACAGTTGTTGTAGGTAATCCAGAGGACATAGCATCTATGTTTAAGGCGCTTTCAGAAGGCATAGAAGGTCCCATAGGGTGTTTGGTAAGTCATGAAACGTATAACTTGATTAAAGAGGATGGACGATTTATGTGCCATTGTTTTGGCCATCATAGAGATGCGTTAGCATTGGGGCACGACTTTTATAAAAGTCTATTACATTTTAATGAAAATCATGTTACGCTAATCCTAGCAGAAGGTGTTGATGATGATGGTTTCGGTGTTGCCATTATGAATCGAATGGAAAAAGCATCGAGTCATCATATCATTTATAAGTAAATTTACTAGCATAAAAATGTCCACTGATAATAGAAATATGTCTTTACATATTGGATGAATTTGCTATAATGTATAAAGTAATCACAAAATGTGATTAAGTAAGGATGTTATTATGAATATTTTATTTGTATGTACCGGTAACACTTGCCGCAGCCCTATGGCTGAAGGTATTACACGGGCCCTTGCAGCGGAGCAACATAAGGATGTGACGACTGTATCAGCTGGTCTATTTGCCGCTTATGGAGCAAAGCCAACTGAACAAGCCGTTGAAGCTATCCGTTCCATTGCAGATATTTCTGATCATGAATCGAGACCATTGACAATGGAACTCGTGAATGCAGCAGATCTTATCATTGGTATGACGAAAGATCATAAATCTGTACTACTTCGCCAATTCCCCTTTGAGGAAGGTAAAATTAAAACAATTTCCGAGTGGGGTGGTCTAGATGGTGATGTTACGGACCCATATGGATCTGATCAAACCGTATATAATCAATGTGCGGAACAAATTTATCACTTAGTAGAGGCTGGTCTTAGATCAGTGCCTCAGAAGGCGTAGGAGATGAAATTATGAAAGTTGCAATCGGTTGTGATCATGGCGGATTAAATCTGAAGGAATCTGTTAAAGAAGTATTGAGTGCATTGGGACATGAAGTAGAGGATTTTGGTTGTTATTCAGCTGAGTCTTGTGACTATCCTGATATTGCAGTACCTGTAGCAAATGCAGTTGTATCTGGTCAAGCAGATCGCGGTATTTTGATTTGTGGTACTGGTATCGGTATTGGTATTGCAGCAAATAAGATAGCGGGCATTCGCGCTGCTCTTTGTCATGATACATTCTCTGCTCATGCATGTCGTGAACATAATGACGCAAATATTCTCACTATGGGGGAACGCGTTATTGGTCCTGGCCTAGCTAACGATATTGTAGCCATCTTTATGGAAACAGAGTTCGAAGGTGGTCGTCACGCACGCCGTGTAGAGAAAATTAAAGCATTAGAGAAATAATACATCATTACTTTATAGATAGTTGTTCTATATGAGGAGGATACTCATGAGTTTCTTAGAAAAACAAGACCCTAATATTCAAGCTGTTATCAACCAAGAGTTAGCACGCCAACGCGATAAATTAGAAATGATCGCTTCTGAAAACTTTGTTTCTCAAGCAGTAATGGAAGCTCAAGGTAGCGTATTGACTAACAAATATGCAGAAGGGTATCCTGGCAAACGCTATTATGGCGGTTGTGAAAATGTTGATGTTATTGAAACATTGGCTATCGAACGTGCAAAACGCCTGTTCGGTGCAGAACATGCTAATGTACAACCTCACTCTGGTTCTCAAGCAAACTTTGGCGTGTATTTCGCATTATTACAACCAGGTGATACTATTGTGGGTATGAACTTGTCCCACGGCGGTCATTTGACTCATGGTTCTCCAGTTAACGTATCTGGTACATATTTCAATGTAGTACCTTATGGTGTAGATGCTGAAACACAACAAATCGACTACGATGAGTTCCGTAAAATTGTATTGGAAGCAAAACCTAAGTTGATTATCGCTGGTGGTAGTGCTTATAGCCGTCAAATCGACTTTAAGAAAATGGCTGAAGTGGCACACGAAGTAGATGCTATTTTCATGGTAGATATGGCTCACTTTGCAGGTCTTGTAGCAGCAGGTTTACATCCAAACCCAGTAGAATATGCTGATATCGTTACTACAACAACTCATAAAACATTGCGTGGCCCTCGTGGTGGTATGATTCTTTGCAAAGAAAAGTATGCTAAAGCAATCGATAAAGCCATCTTCCCTGGCATCCAAGGTGGTCCTTTGATGCATGTTATCGCTGCTAAAGCTGTAGCATTTGGTGAAGCTTTACAACCTGAGTTCAAAGTATATGCACAACAAGTTATCGACAATGCAAAAGCGTTGGCTGCAGCATTGCAAGAAAAGGGCTTAACAATTGTTTCTGGCGGTACAGATACTCATGTTATGCTTGTAGATGTTCGTAATACTGGTTTAACTGGTAAAGAAGCTGAACACTTACTCGATGAAGTAGGTATTACATGTAATAAAAATACAATTCCATTTGATCCAGCTAGCCCATTTGTAACAAGTGGTATTCGTCTTGGTACGCCAGCTCTTACAACACGTGGTTTGCAAGTGAAAGATATGGAAGAAATTGCCGATATTATTGCAGTGGTTCTTAAAAATCCTGAGGATAAATCGGTCCATGAAGAAGCTAGTAAACGTGTCGCTACACTTTGTGAAGCGTATCCATTGTACTAATCGATTACATTAAAATTACATTATATATTTATAGTCCTATAAGTTTATAGGTAGTATAAAAGGGGTGTGCCCTCGGCACATCCCTTTTAATATTTTTATGGCATGATTTTCTAATCTGTGATAGAGTAAATATGATAGTTAATAGCTAGAATGGGATATGTATATTGTTTTATAGGAGGACAGTCATGAAAGTTAATGTTATGACACATCCATTGATTCAACACAAAGTTACATTGATGCGTGACGTACAAACAGGCTCTAAAGATTTCAGAGAACTACTTGATGAAATTACTATGTTGATGGGGTATGAAATTACACGCAACTTACCACTTGAGGATGTGGAGGTAGAAACACCATTAACTAAAATGATTGGCAAACGAATTGCAGGTAAAAAATTGGGTATTATTCCAATTCTTCGCGCTGGTCTAGGTATGGTAAATGGTATGCTTAACTTGATTCCAACTGCAAAGGTTGGACATATTGGTTTATACCGCGATCCTGAAACTTTGAAACCAGTAGAATACTATTGCAAATTACCAACTGATGTAAGCGAACGCGATTTCATCGTAACTGATCCAATGCTTGCAACTGGTGGTAGCGCAGCAGCAGCTATTACATTGTTAAAAGAAAAAGGTGCACAACACATTAAATTGATGTGCCTTGTAGCGGCTCCAGAAGGTGTTGAGGTAGTGAATAAGGAACATCCTGATGTACCTATTTACGTGGCAGCACTTGATGAAAAACTAAATGATCATGGTTACATCTTGCCTGGTTTAGGTGATGCTGGTGACCGTATCTTCGGTACAAAATAAAATTAAAATAAACGACATACTTTTAGGTATAAAACTACTATTATTGCCTCAAAAGTATGTCGTTTTCTGCTATTTAGGGTTGAATAAAATTTACATAAGGTATACAATACAAGTGTAAAAGTATTTTTTTATTTTAGGTGGGACGAATTTTGTTCACATGGGACGAAAAACGATTCATACAATCCCAACGGGTAAAGGAGGGACCCGATGAACGAGTTTCTAATGATATGTGAACGTATTGTTCCTGAAATCGTAAGCGTATTAAAGGAGCGATACAAGATACTAAACCACCTTGTTTATGAAGAGCCTATAGGCCGTAGGACATTAGCTACTGCAACGGACCTTCCAGAGCGAACCGTACGAAGTCATATTGAGTTAATGCGTGCTAATGGTCTTGTAGACATTTATAAACCAGGGATTTTTCTCACTGATGAGGGACATGCAATTGTTCCGAAGTTACGAAATTTTTTAAATGAGCTAGATCGTATTAACGAGCTAGAACATCGATTGACTGAAGCACTTCATATCGATAGGGTTATCATCACTCCTACAGAAGGAACCTTGATGGTTAAAAAGTTAGGTTTTGCAGCAGCAAAGCTATTACAGGAATTATTAGAGCCTGACTCTGTAGTTGCCATCAGTGGTGGCAGTACAATGGCTGCAGTAGCTGAAGAGATGCCAGTATTACCATTTAATCCTATTGTTGTACCTGCCCGTGGGGGCGTTGGTGAGGTTGTAGAATATCAAGCTAATGTAATTGCTTCGGTGCTTGCTGAACGACTAAGTGGTTCCTATAAGATGCTCCATTTACCTGATGGACTTTCACAAGACTCATTGCATATGCTCATGACTTGTGAACCGCAAATTAAAGAAATTGGAGATCTCATTAGTAGGACTGACGTACTATTATTTGGTATTGGTACTGCAATGCGCATGGCAGATCAGCGCCATATTGCTGATGATGTGCGTAAGCAGTTGATAGATAATCATGCGGTAGGTGAAGCACTTGGTCAATATTGTGACATTGAGGGTAAGTTAATTTATTCTACTAATAATATTGGTTTATCACTTCCCGATGTAGTAAAGGTCCCCAATGTTATTGCTGTAGCTGGTGGACAAGAAAAAGCGAGCGCTATTATAGGTGTGATGCGAGCTTGCCAGAAAGGGATACTTATCATTGATGAGCAAGCTGCAGAAGGTATGCGTCAATTGTTACAAATTTCAGCGTTATAAATGAAGTTAGTAGTTAAATATTTTGTTAGAATATTTTTGTTATTAGGAGGATCTAACAATGGCAGTAAAAGTTGGTATTAACGGTTTTGGTCGTATCGGTAAATGTGTAGTTCGCGCAGCGATTAATAATCCTGACGTAGAAGTCGTGGCGATTAATGCAACTGGTGATAATGAAGGTACTGCATTATTGTTAAAATACGACTCCGTACATGGTACAATTCCTAACGAAGTAACATTCGATGAAGACAACATTTATGTTGATGGTAAAAAAATCCGCGTATTCCATGACCGCGATGCTTCTAAATTGCCTTGGTCTGAAGAAGGCGTAGAAATCGTTATGGAATGTACTGGTAAATACCGCGATGCAGAAGAAGCAAAAGTTCATTTAGAACAACCTACAGTTAAAAAAGTATTGATTTCTGCACCTGGTAAAAACGAAGACTTAACTATGGTTATGGGTGTTAACCAAGATATGTACGATCCTGCAAAACACCACATCATCTCCAATGCATCTTGCACAACAAACTGTTTGGCTCCATTCGCTAAAGTATTATGCGATGAATTCGGTATCAAACGCGGTATGATGACTACAATTCATTCCTATACAAATGACCAAAAAATTCTTGATGCACGTCATAAAGACCCTCGCCGTGCTCGTGCAGCAGCTATGTCCATCATCCCTACAACTACTGGTGCAGCAAAAGCTGTTGCTAAAGTATTGCCTCAATTAAAAGGTAAATTAGATGGTTTTGCATTGCGCGTTCCTACTCCAGACGTATCTGCTACAGATCTTGTTTGCGAACTTGAAAAACCAGCTACTAAAGAAGAAATCAACGAAGCATTCCGCAAAGCAGCAGCTGGCGAATTAAAAGGTATTCTTGGTGTATCCGATGTACCATTGGTATCCTGTGATTTCAGCTCTGATCCTCGCAGCTCCATTGTTGATGCTGATTTGACAATGGTTATGGATGGTAACATGGTGAAAGTTGTTTCTTGGTACGATAACGAATGGGGCTATTCTGAACGCCTTATCGATATGGCAGCTTTCGTAGCTAGTAAAGGTCTATAATGGGAGGAAATTCTAGGATGAAATTAACCATTTTAGATATGAATGTAGATAATAAACGTGTTTTTGTACGCGTGGATTTCAATGTGCCTATGAAGGATGGTGTTATCACTGATGACACTCGCATTCGTGGTGCACTAGATACAATCAAATATTTAATCGACCATAATGCAAAGGTCATTCTTGCATCTCACTTTGGTCGTCCAAAGGGTGAACGTAAACCGGATATGACATTGGCTCCTTGTGCTAAACGTTTATCTGAGCTTATCAACAAACCTACAGGATTTGTTGAACATTTATCTGCGCTTATCAACAAACCTGTAGGATTTGTTGATGACTGCATT
>CABQQJ010000006.1 GCA_902466275.1 uncultured Veillonella sp.
CGTTTATGTTGTTGTTCATCGAAGACGCCATCTACGTCAAGGGTATCGAGGATGCGCTTTAGTTCATGCACATCGATTTGACCTGGTGCCGACGCTTTGCCAGCGGAGGCAAAGGTCATAGCATTGCCAAATAATGCACCTGCTGCACGTGTAACAGTCCCCAATGGTCCCATGGCCATCGTGATGATTGGGTCAGATGGATACAAGGCTTTAACTTCAGCCGTTGCCTCAAGGAGGGTTAATACATCCCCTGTTGTATGAGGCATAACAGCCATCTTTGGTACATCGGCCAAGAATTTTTTCATTTGAATGAGCCGATTTACAATAACCTCGTGACTTGGTGTACCATGGAAATCATGGTTACTCATGATAATAGTAATTCCATGAACCTTAGCAAACTCTATCGTTTTAAGCATTCTATCTTGATCAAAAAACAGCTCAATATCGATAGCATCCACCAATCCTGTAGGAATCAAACGCTCTAGCATTGTAAAATAATCTTGTGTAGAAATCGTTCTTTCCCCACCTTCACCTTTGGTGCGCCATGTAAAGAGCAACCCACGACCTTTCAGTTGTGGCTTGATGAGCATTAATAATTCAATAATAGCGTCAATGGAGTGGGCCCGCTCGTAATAGTCAATGCGCAACTCCACAACGTGACACGGTGTATTACATGCTACCGCGGTGGCATCTAGAATCTCTTTCATTGTTGTGCCCACAATAGGCACGCATATTTTTGTGCCCTTTTCGCCGAGTACAGTATGACCGATACGGACCATAATAACTCCTTTCTGTCCCACACGGTGAGACTAATGACTTACCTTAAACTAACTATATACCAATATTTTTGTAAAAGCAATCAATCAGCCTATATTGGATTGCTATTCACAAAAAACGTATGAAAGCCTGTTATTATGCACTAAAACAGTATTCTTAGATTAACGATTAACATCACTTTTTCTTATACCCTAGATTAAGACCGCTTACCAATAAACGGTCTGTACCTGAAAGCCTCGTATTATAAAAAAAGCATAAAAAAGTAAAAGCCCCTTACCAATATATATTAGTAAGGAGCTTGTTAAACTCTAATTCACACACTATATTTATCATGTTGTACGGATAGTTTCCGTGATTGGAATCCCATATAGAGTAATAACAAACCTGTAATACTAAATACATAGGATATCCCAATGTAGGTAGATACAATACTTGCGAACACAGGCCCTACCATAGAACCAAATTGTTGAGCTGTCGTCGTCATACCAAACATGCGACCTCTAAAGCCTGGTTCTGTATTAAGTGTTACAGCTGCACTCAAAGATGGGTTGATGCCCACAATACAAGAACCAATTAGCACTTGTAGTACACCAAACCACCAGATACCTACTGGTAAGCTTTGAAGTAAGAGAACAACACCACTACCAAGCATACAGTAGGAAATGGTTCTAAAGTAGCCACGGTGCTCACCAAGGCGCACCCATAAGTTAGTCGTTAAAGAACCAGCTAAACCACCGATACTAAGAATTGTACCCGAAATGATAGCAGCCCCTTCCATAGTGCCTTGCATATCACCTACATAAAGCGCCAAGATAGGCTGTAGCATCATGATCACACATTGCATAAAGAAGAAAATCCATAAAAGTCTTACTAATACAGGTTGTTCCTGAACTACTTTAAAATCCTCTCGTAAAGAGGTAGATTTTACCGGTTTTGAGGACTGTTCATTAGAAGCTATATTTTCTACATTTAGCTTTGGCTCCTTTACAAGGAACAATACTGCCAAAGTAGCAATGAATACGGCTATACCTGAAATATAAAACACAGGACGCATACCTACAACACTTTCAACGGCACCGCCCAAAAATGGACCGACGACATTACCTAAAATTAGACCTGTTTGGAATATGCCAAGAGCGCGGCCCACCTGTTTTTCATCCACACTGAGGGAGACCATGGTCATCGCCGCAGGATAAAAGCCGTTAGCAAAACCTACTAAAGCACGGCCCATCAACAATTGGTACTGATCCGTTACCATACCGATGAGAACATAACAAAAGGCAATTGCGAAACCAGCTCGTAGAGCCATCCGTTTCTTGCCCTTATTATCTGCAATTTTCCCCCAAATTGGCGCCATAATGCCAGCGATTAGGAATGTAATACCAAAGACGAGACCAGACCAAAGTGCCACATCATCCTTAGGAACACCGAGTTCCAACAGATATATTGGCAGAAAAGGAATTATCATTGTATAACATATGGCTAGCACCGTCATACTAGCTGTAATAATCCATACATTGCGCATGCCGCCTCGATCATCATATACACTTGTACTCATAGTACCCTCCCTTCCACATAAAATCGTTTAGATAAACTAATATACACATAAATCACTTTTAATTACAGTTCCATTTAAATTACAGTTCTACTTAGATTTCAATCTAGGTTACTATTCATAAGATGTTATTACATTTTAATTTCATATATAAAGAAGAGCCGCATACGAAACGCGACTCTTTCCATAAAAAATACCTAAAATATAGGTATACAATGTAGTAATCCTCAAAGATTATTCAAACTAAAGTTTTCGGACTATCAATTATTCCGTAGGAAATTTATGATCCATTACATCTTGCAAGGAAACATGTTCCATAACATGTCGGAACTCATCTTGTAAATACTGCCACAATGGAGCTGTCAAGCAGTCATTAAACATAGGACACGGTTCTACATCATCTTCTAAACAAGACACGAGAGCAATGGAGTCCTCTGCGGCATATAAAATTTCATATACATTGTATTCAGATGGATCTTTCACCAAACGATATCCACCGTATTTGCCACGTCCACTTTTAACGAGGCCCGCGGAGGATAATCGAGATACAATCCCCTCTAAGTATTTATCGGAAAATCCTTGGCGTTCTGCAATCTCACGAATTGGTACATTTTTTTCTACCCCGTGCTCTGCAATATCCGCCAATATCCGTAAGGCATAACGCCCTTTTGTAGATATTTTCATAAGTTAACCTCTATATCATTCATAATATATTAATAGTATATCACAAATTCATACAAAAAATGGTGGGAAATATGATACACTATACATATATCGAAATATTTTATTTGGGTATTTTTTTAATTTCATATGGGAGGATGTTATCTAATGTTAGATAAACTATTTCAACTCAGTGAACGCGGTACAACTGTTAAAACCGAAATTTTAGCTGGTATTACTACGTTTATCACGATGGCGTACATCCTATTCTTGGCGCCAAACATTCTTAGTCTTGCAGGTATGGATAAGGATGCGGTCCTCATTGCCACAGCCTTAGGTGGAGGTCTTGTGACGATTGCTATGGGTTTATTCGTAAACTACCCAATTGCTCTCGCTCCAGGGGTTGGCCTCTTGGCATTTTACTCCTTTACCGTAGTTCTCGGTATGGGCGTATCTTGGCAAACAGCATTAGGTGCGGTATTCATTTCAGGTCTCGTATTCCTCGTATTAACACTTACGTCGGTGCGACAAATGATTGTTGAAGGCATCCCTACCTCCATGAAAATTGCCATTACCGTTGGTATTGGTCTTTTCATTTCTATCATCGGTTTAAAGTTATCCGGCTTGATGGCTATCTCCATTAGTTTGTCTCCAAACTCCTTAGGCCAAGTTGTGCAAACACATGGTAATTTAGTACCTCCAGCATCCGAGGCACTCTTGACGCTCGGTAATTTGCACAGTGGTGAAACATTGTTAGCACTATTCAGCCTCATCTTTACAGCTTTATTGATGGCTCGCAAAATTCAAGGTTCCCTCTTGATTGGCGTTTTAGTAACAACAATCATCTCCTATGCGACAGGCCTTTCCACAATGCCTGAGAACTTCACTGTATTAGCAGTGCCTGATTTCTCTAAAGCAGCATTCCTTCAATTAGATATTCCTGGTGCGCTCCACATGGGCTTAATCACGATTATCTTCTCCTTCACCTTCGTAGAATTGTTCGACTCCATGGGTACCTTGATTGGTACTGCTACAGAGGCGAAAATTGCAGATCCTAAATCTGGTAAATTCCCAGGTCTTGGTAAAGCTATGACTGTCGATGCTATTGGCGTTAGTGCTGGTGCGTTGCTCGGTACTTCTACGATTACTGCCTTTGTTGAAAGTGCAGCAGGTGTAGGTGCTGGTGGCCGTACAGGCTTAACAGCTGTCACAACAGGCGTATTATTCTTAATTTGCTTGTTCTTAGCTCCAATCGTATCCTTGGTGCCAAATGCAGCCACATCTCCTGTTCTTATCATCGTTGGTGCCCTCATGTTAGGTGCCATTCGCAATATTGACTTCGATGATTGGACAGAAGGCTTCCCTGCATTCCTCGTTATCGTATTGATGCCGTTCACATACAGCATCGCTAACGGTATCTCTGCAGGTCTCATTGCATACCCTCTACTCAAAATCATTGCAGGCCGTGCAAAAGAAGTTAACTGGATTATGTACGTATTGGCGGTACTCGTTATCATCCGCTACGTATTCTTCTAATTAACGTATACCCATAATGATGCTATTAGTGAAAGCTACTTTATATTCGATAGCTATAAAATCACTAATACGCTACAAACCCAAAATATATATTACTATACTAAAAGAACCTATCTCCAAAGATATTACCCTAATATCTAGGAGATAGGTTCTTTTTATTATGTACTCTTTTACTAAACGCTAACGTCGTATGACATCACCGAATCGTACTATAGAGTCTTATTAGGGTTTAGTATTAACGAATCGTTTTTACACCGATTAAGTCTGTACGACTTAAATCAATATTTTTTAATGGTACTACATGATCTTTATAAAACTCTGCTTCAGATGCTTTCACAGGCACTTGGAAGAACAAGAAATACGCCATATTATCCTTGTACCACGTAACACTGCGTACTAAGCCCTTATCTACATTACCTGTATACTGCACATCACCGGTTGGCGTAGAGTCAATCCACTGTACGTCATGGTATTCCGTTGGAACATATTCTTTAGGCCATACCGTATCCATAGAGTAGCTCATGCGAAAGACCATCGTATGATTTACCCAACGCCCGCTGCGTTCTTGATATTCTTGACCTTCCTTCCAATATACAGTTTCTAATACATCATTATCATAAAAATGTGTAGCATAGTATGTATAGCCAAGAGGCAAGTAACTTGGTACAGATACGTTATAGGACAGCTTACGAGATGCATCAATTACACCGCTAGGTAAGCCGATGGATTTACTCGTAAGTATAGGCCACTCAGAATTCGTATGTGTACGCAGTGGCAAACCAATAGTTTCAAAATGAGGTCTATCTTGTTCACCATTTTGTTTAACACTTTGCGCATTACTTCGTTTAACATTTTGCTTATCATTTCGGTCACCACGTAATCGAGTATTATCAGCGGCTACGTTAGTAAGAGGCCCTACAGAGTCTACAATTTTGCTTACATAGTTTTGGTTTCTTGAGGAAGCAAAGTAGAGCATATAAACTTTGTTATCTTTTTCCCAATAAGCAATTTGAACAGAATCGTTGCTAGAGCCTAACGTATGTACAGAGATTCCATTAGGGGTAGTAAAGCTAACGACATCATCAGCATTGTATTTTGTCTTTTCCAATATAGGCTTTACTACGGTATCGATAGCCCACCCCATACGATACACAATATCTGTATTAGAGAAGGTTAATTTCTGACCATATTCTCCATTATGGCCCGTTTCCGTATACACGATTTCTAATACGTCATGATCTCTTGACTTTACATCGCGTACTGCATAGTCTTCAGGCATATAAGATGGAATCTGTAAATCATATCCAAAATAATTTGTACTGGCGTCAACATTAAGCAGTACTATATCACCATTATCAATTTGATCATACCACCGATAGCGATTCACTAGCTCTTTATTCTTTTCCACTGTGTCAGTGGTAACAGTATTTCCATTTTCATCCACTAAAGGAGATAACGCACTAACTGGTTGTACTCCAAAGCTACTTACCACAGCAGCTAGTATGCCCATTGCTAATAATGATTTTGTTGTTTTCAATCTCATAATTTCTGCTCTCTCTAAATTTAGATATTTATAAGTATATATTACCGAAGTAATCATTTATCTATTACATTTTTTAACTCAGATCACTGACTTTCAAGAGTATTACGTACCATTAATAAATCACACCAGTCTATGCTTTCATAGGCACTACATGTTCCTCTTTTATTTCTTCAATTGTTTTAGGTGTTGTCGGATAGTTACCAACTAGTTCATAACGAGAGCTATCAATACTCTTCAACGGTACTACATGCTCTTTATAGAATTCCGCATCAGCCTCTTTCACCCGTTCTAAGAAGAATAGAGAATAAGCCATCCCATCCTTCGTCCACGAAATGCTGCGAACCATATGTGTTTCAGGATCACCTGTAAAATAAACCTCACTAGAATCACCTGATTTAGACCATTCAAGATCGCCGTACTCAGATGGAACATATGGTGTATCTCTTACGGTATCTAAGGAATATCCCATTCTATAGGCCATAATACTATCTATATATTTTTTCCCATCCCGATAGATAGTCACACCTTTTTTGTAATATACAACCTCTAATACATCATTTCGATCTTGACGCGCTGTATAGAGCTGATAACCATAAGGTATATAACTAGGCGCCTTGACCTCATACGGCAGTTGCTGTGCAGCTTCTACTATTCCTTTCCAATTACGAGCCCCTTCTTGAGTTTTCATAGGCCACTCTAATAAAGTCTTTCTTGGTAATGCTTTGATTGCTGAATCAGGATGAACTCTAGGCATATCATTTGTAACGGTAGCTGAAACACCAATATTATCAGTAGATATAGAATCATTAACAACATCTGCTGAAACATATCCCGCAGACAATAATCCTACAGCCATAGCAGCTAAAACGGACTTATATAGAAGCTTCTTCATGATCTCTCCTTTTATAAAAACTTGATATATACTTTACACATATAATGATATATTTTCTTATTTATATCAAAAACATGCCACCTATTCTGTTGCCCTAGCTACTTCATAAAACTTTTATCTTTCCTATTGTGAAAGTATAGTTATGAGCCATTAGCTGCTTTAATTCTAACTAGTTATACATAATAAAACATCCTACTAAACGCTATATTACAATAGAGTTCAATAGGATGTTTTGTCATTATTTAGTTAATGGAGGCATAATAATATCTTGTTCAAACTGTCTTCGTCTTTTTGCAGTATAGTCTACAACCTTAATTTGAACTACGCCCACAGAGTTTACCATGGCATCGGTAAAGGTAAATTCTCGACCGGTCTGATGCTTCATCAACACTTGTAAACCATGAACTTTTTCATCAACACGCTCTAAGTAGGTAGCCTCTCCTCGGCCCATCACACTAGAATAAACTGAGCTATATTTACAAGGAATATCTCCACCTGATACGAGGGCCTCATCATTACCGTCAATTTCGATAAATACATGGGGGTTCACTTTAATCAAATTAAACTTCTTCCCCTCATGATAGCCATGTACATATATGTAGAGTATATCATCTACAATTTCATAACCGAAATGTAAAGGTACTACATAAGGGTAATCACCATCCATCATACCTAGGTGAATAATACGAGTACTATTTAAAATGCCCTTAATTTCATCTATATTTGTAACCATACGATCTTGACGTCTCATAATAGCCTCCACAAGAATCAGAAAATTAATACACCTTACTCTTCATGTAATCTGCCAAGAAGATGTTTAAATTGAGCTTCATCACTCTTCAGCTTTCCGAAAAAGATTTCATCAATTTCTTCGACTAATGGGACTGCCTTTTGTAATATTGCACCCCCCTCTTCATTCAAAAGAACCGCTTTCGCACGTGTATCTCTAGAGTGTTCTTTTCGCTCTACAAAACCACGTTTTTCCAATAAGCTCAATATTTGAGATACCGTCATAACATCTATCCCTGAAAGTTTTGAAATCATAACTTGTGTAACTTCGTTATCATGTTGTGACAGATAAGCAAGAGACGCTAAAACAACAAATTGAGGATGTGTTAAGTTCAACTCTTTTAACGCTTGTTTTATAGTAAAATGCCATTTATTGTACACCCTCATGAACAATAATCCTGTTGATTTTTCTGAATTGTCTTTATATTTTGATGTAAACAAACAGCAATCACCTTATCTTTCTAAACAATTTTTTAGAATAAATATAGATTGAGGAACATCCGAAAAAACTTGACTTAAAAATTCTAAATGTTGCTTATCTTCACTTTCTAAGCTTACAGTGTGTTTTACATTTACACTTCCGTCATGATTATCAATTATTTGATGTCCGAAAAGAATAGCACCAAATGGAGTTTCAGTCTTATCCCAAAACTCTTCAAAAGGTTTTACAAGAGTAAGTTGATATTCCATAGGTGGTATACCTTCAAGCTCCATTGTACCACATGAACCGGTCTCAAATTTACCGTTTAATGTAATATTTTTTAGATCCTCTTCCCAGTCATACCATTTTTCGATATTCGCATAATACGTCCACACAGCTTCTTTTGCCGCTTTTATTTTCAAACTAAAACTAAATTCCATTTTATATCCTCCTTTTATTATAAGTATACTTATTATAAATTATTTTATATTATTCGTCAATAAACTTCATAAAAAAAGAATATTCTTTGCTTTTATCAATATAAGGATATACTCTATCAGAAAATCATATCATCTTTTGTCTACTGTAAAAATACATTTGACTTTTTAGAATAGATACTGTATTATAAGAAAATAGTTTTATAGATTCTATAGATTATGAAAGTTATGGTTATCCATGGCTTTTTATGTTTATAGATAGTTTGTAGAAAAGAGGTCTTTATTATGTCTGATACTCATCAGTTAAAACGGGGTCTTAAGAACAGGCATGTACAGTTGCTCGCTATCGGCGGTGCTATTGGTACAGGTTTATTCTTAGGCTCCGGCCGCGCCATTCACTTGGCTGGTCCATCCATTATATTCGCCTACCTAATAACAGGTGTTATTTGTTTCTTTATTATGAGAGCACTAGGCGAATTACTGTTATCTAACCTAAACCACCACTCTTTTATCGACTTTGTAGAAGATTACTTAGGGGATCGAGCAGCATTTATCACGGGATGGACATACTGGTTTTGCTGGCTTTCACTAGCCATGGCAGACTTAACGGCCGTAGGCCTCTACATGCAGTACTGGATACCGTGGCTACCCCAATGGATTCCGGCCTTGATTGTCCTTGTCGCCTTGCTATTAATGAATTTAACAGCTGTAAAATATTTCGGCGAAATGGAGTTCTGGTTTGCCTTGATTAAGGTAATTGCCATTATCTCCCTCATTATTATCGGTATCATCATGATTATTACTGGTTTCACCACAGATGCTGGCGTCGCCGCCTTTAGCAATATGTGGAATTACGGAGGATGGTTTCCGAATGGAACGATGGGCTTTATCCTATCATTCCAAATGGTTGTATTTGCTTTCACAGGCATAGAACTCGTAGGTTTAACGGCTGGCGAAACAGAAGATCCTGAAAAGGTTATTCCAATGGCCATAAACAATATTCCATTGCGTATTATTTTATTCTATGTAGGCTCTTTAGCCATCATCATGAGTATTTACCCTTGGACTGCCGTTAACCCTGCTGCAAGTCCATTTGTGGCTGTATTTACCGCCGTTGGTATTACAGCCGCTGCAGGTATCGTAAACTTCGTAGTTCTTACATCTGCTGCATCTGCTACAAACTCTGGTATCTTTAGTACAGGCCGTATGATTTATGCCCTTGCTAAACGCGGTCACGCACCTAGCTCTATGCGTCGCTTAACGCACAGCAGCGTACCGTACCAAGCAACGATTTTCTCTGCAGCCGTATTATTGATTACGGTTGTACTTAACTACGTAATGCCTGAAGCAGTATTCGTTATGATTACATCAATCTCCACGTTCTGCTTTATCTTTATTTGGGCCATGATGGTTATTTGCCATCTCAAATATCGCAAAAAAAATCCTGATGTAGTGGCACAGTCTAAATTTAAAATGCCTCTATACCCAGTAATGAATTACGTTATCCTCGCGTTCTTCGTTTTCGTTTTAGCCATTCTAGCCTTAAACGAAGATACGCGAATTGCCCTCTTGTTCACACCAATTTGGTTTATTATTCTTTGGGCCTTCTACTCCATGCTTAACACGGACGATGAAGATGCTCTTGGGGAAGAACTCATCGAAATGGCTGGTGTAAAAGAAATTTACAAAAAACCTAAAAAAGACGATTCCGATGATTACGTAATCTAACAAAAAAGCTCGTGCTATGCACGAGCTTTTCTTTTACTTCATTGACGGGAAGTTTTGTTGTTCATATTGTTGTAGATATGCTGGTAAGTTACTTGTATCTTCATTGTAATTAAAGATAGTCTTAATGCGATAGCCTTCTTGAGTGATTATGATATCAATAGAGGATGGTACTTCTTGACCATTCTGTTGCAAGTGATTAACTAATTCTTGCAAGGCCTCTGTTTGATGTAAAGAACCGGCCATATATTTACCCTTGGATAGACCTGTATTTCTAATGACTTGGCCATTGTATACTTGACCTCTATTATCTTTGTAATAGAAGCGAACAGCATCCTTATCTCCCGTAGGAACTGCTTTAATATAAATGGTCTTCCAATTCTTTTTAATCATCACTTTTGTAGCTTCTGCTAAATTATTAGACAAACGTCGTGTTTCTTTATTTGTTGATTTAGACACACCATTAACCTGTTGAATTTCATCATTCATAGGCATATCAATAGGTGCCACTACTGGATCTTGTTCTACCTTTTTTGCATCTGCAGGCTGAACCGCGAACATACCAACAACCGCCATTACAGCTAATGCGGTAAGAGCAATTTTTTTCATTCCACCTCTCCTTAGAGAATTTATCAACACAAATTACATTTTATACAACACATTATATTATATTCATTTAACTATATATTATCAAGTTAATTTGATTTTTCAGTATTTACCTTCTTAATTATTTGATTCCATTGTTCGAAAAGTTCAGTATTATAATTCATATCCATATATTTGATATTGAAGGAATCTATAGGCTTCAAGTTATTATAAAACTCCATCTCATCTGTATTAGTATTCCAGAATAACATCATATTTTCATATATAGGTATACCATAATACTGTTCAGCTTTTAAAAATTCAAATGATAAATTCATGTTAGGCTTCGCATAGTTAAGAGGACTAACAGTAAGCAAATAGGTATCGCCTGCCTTACCATTCATGTATAAATCTCTAGGA
>CABQQJ010000007.1 GCA_902466275.1 uncultured Veillonella sp.
AATGCGAAGCCTTGACCATGGTATGTGCCCAAGTATTCGGTCACAATACGACTATGACCATCTGTGCAGGCAGCGGTGCGTTCCAATTGAACGTGTACATGCCTATCATGATCTATGACTTTGTTGAAAGCTGTCGCCTCCTCGCAGATGCTATGAACTCTTTCACAACACATTGTATCGACGGCGTAGAATTTGTACCTGAAAAACTCAACTTCTTCGTAGAACAATCTCTCATGATTGCTACATCCTTAACACCATATATTGGCTACGACAAGAGCGCTAAGGTGGTAAAAGAAGCGTACAAACGCGGTTGCTCTATTAAAGAAATCATCTTGGAAGAAAAACTCATGACCGAAGACGAATTTGCTGAAGCAGTTCGCATGAAATAAAATCTCTCTCATCTCTATGACATATCTGTAACATCCTCTCATACCTCAAATGAACGGAAAATAAAAGGACGCTATAGTCTTGAAACCTTCAGTACTACTTATTACTGAAGATTAGACTATAGCGTTCTTTTGAGTTTTATAAGACTAAAAAAATTAGATTGTAATTTTTTGACCTAATAAAGCTTCTAACCCTTTGAAAACTTTAATAATATTAATATATCCTTCTTGAATAGCGTTTGCGTTATATGGAGATCTATAATCATTTGCTTTTGTATTTATTACCATATTTCTAAAAATTTCTTGGTCGTGTATAGAGAAATCATTAAATGATGTATAAATAACTAATGTGCTACCATAAGCTTTTTTCATATCAGCTATTGTATCATCAGCATAACTTAACTTTTCACCGTATCCTTTTTGATTATAAAAACTATCATTGGGTAGTTTCTCTATATAACCTATAAACGGAACATTTAATATTTTTGTGAACCCTCCAGCCCCATAAACATATATAAAAGGAAAATGTGTTTCATAAGAAAAGACATAACCTTCTATTCCTACTCTTTTCCAATTATCCCGTAATGCCATATTAAATTGATACGGCCATTCATATCGCCCTAAAGCCCAATTCATTGTGCCATCTAAATCAAAATTATAGAACCAACAAAAAGGAAATAAAATTAGAATAGTAATAAGAATATTTTTTAATATCCGCATGTCTAATACCAAATCCAGATTTCTCACGAATTCTAGATTACCACTTGCAAAAACTCACGCTAAACGAATCCAAGCAAAAGTATAATATTTAATAATAGGTTAAAACATATAAATATATGTATAAGGCTACTAGAAAAAGCCAAGAGTATAAGGCGCCTTTAAATAATTTTTGATGCTTTTGTGTTTCAACCGCATCATAATTTTCACTACGAGGTATATAATACATTCCGATTAAAGAAATCCCCATAACAACTGAAGACAAAAAGAATAATACAAATATCGAAACGACTTCATGGAGCAAACCTACCCCAAGCCATATAGACATACCTAACATTGCCACAATTCTGGCTAATGAAAGCTTACCTTCATGAGTAATTAATTTGTATACAAAAAATATTATTCCTATTATTATAATTAAGTCCTGAAGCATTACTTCTCTATATCCTTTTTTAAATTAGATTTGATTCTATCCTTATAATAATCCCCAAATGACGCTCCAGCAACACCAACAGCAAAAACCCTACAGGGCCCGCACTACCTCCTACAACTCCACCCCCTAATCCAGTAGCTACTGGAATCAAATTAGCTCCCCAAGCCTTTACTAGTTCACGCCCACTGTACATTTGGTAATCATTTTGCATATCGTTAAGTAAGAAACCTATTGAAACAGGCCCTCCAACTTTCGCTACAGTTCGAGTAATTTTTGATGCGTTCTCTGCATAATACACATATCCAACCCATGGTTGATTTGCTACTTCAGATAATACATTTTGAGCAACAGACTTGCCTAAGGCATCCTTAGTCCAAACAAATATAGACTTAGATTCAGATACAGGCATTACACTCACTTTATCAGATGTATCAACAAAAATGAATCTTTCATTATTGGATCCATTACTGTATTTGGCTCTAGCCAAAGTAGCCATTTCATCTAGTATGATTGTAGTACCTAATGATACATCTTTATTCATAAGAGTGACATGATAATTTATGCCTAGCTTATTGACTATCCTTGCTCCTAATCCTTTAACCCCTAGAAACATATCATCATCATAAAAATAACCTTCAGCTTTAATAGTATAAGTTCCATCTACATTTTTACTAAGAAAAGGATTCTCAGCTTCTTGAATATAACTTATAGTTACGCCATTTTCAAGTATTCTTATTAACTCTTCAACACTACCATTATTATCAAGGTTTCTAATAATTGCAATTCTTAAAGACTCTATCTGATGCTCACTCAATTGATTTCATTTAGTCCCATATTGTGCTTCAGCTGCACCTGTTACAGGAGAATAACCTAAAGTACCATTTACAGCAGCACCTAGTAATGCACTTAATGTTTGAGCTACATCAGGTTTTTCTTTTGCAATTTTTTGAATTTCTCCAATTAATGCTTCATTGGTAGCACCAGCATAAAAACCACTACCTGGTTTATTCCCTGTCATACGGGAAGATACTTCAGCGACTATGCCATGGGCTATCGCTTTTGCAACTTTACCTTCTTTAGAGGTTGGATTCAAATTATGTAATTGGCCAAAGGCTTCTTTTGCAAATAATTTAGATAATTCTTGACGTTCTTCAATTTTCTTGTTATCAAAGATTTCATCAAGCTTATTCAAGCTATCATTTGTATCTCGTTACAGTGTTTGAATATTAACGCTAGCGTCTCCCTTGTGGATTTATACACCTGATATTATATTGGTATTATACTTAGCTCAATAATAAGGATATAGCTAATAATAAATCAAAATATATAGAAAAATATATAAAGCTATCATAAATATCCAGGAGTATAAAGCCCCTCTATATAGCTTTTGATGCTTTTGAGTTTTATCCTCATCATAATTCTCACTACTTGGCACAAAATACATTCCTATCAAAGAAATCCCGATACATATTAGCCACCAAAATAGTAAATAGTAAAACAAATGGAGATATCAGTTTACTCAGCAATACTAATCCACAACCGACAATAATAGAAAACGTTGCAATAACTCTAGCCATACTAAGCTTACCTTCATGCGTAATAAGTTTGTATATGAGAAATATAATCCCCAATATTATAATCAGATCTTGATACATTACTTATCTACATCCTTCTTTAATCAGATTTAATTTTATCTGTAGCACACTCTCACTTGCCGCAACAGATGTAAAAGAACCGACATTTCTAGAAACGACTTTCTAAATATAAATCTTATAACAACACTACATGATTAGGCATCTTATCAAACGGCATTACATATTCTGAAAGACTTGTTAATTCGTCCAAATCATTACGACTTATTACATATAGATGAAGTCCATCATCTTTTTCAACTATATCAGCTCTCCCACCATACCATGGTCTTTTATATGATAATATCTTGCTTTTTATATCTCCATTGAGATTAAAAATCTGTAATTGATTCTCTGCAACAGCTAATCCATATTTATCAGTCACAGATATGTCATAATACGGAACAGAAATAGGGTTTTGAATCTGAATCTTTTTTAGATTATCTAATATCGTAATATTATTTGTATCCAAGCATACTAATTTTCCATTATGAAGAAAGGACTCTTTTATTTCACTTTCATAAACAAAATATGCAAATTTTTCATCATAGTCTGCTATTTCATCTATAATACGAACAGAATAATCAATCAATGACAAAGATACTACCCCTTTATTGGTACGCATTAAAATTATGTCATCACTAAATTTATATAATTGATAAAAATAGAATTCCTTAATATTATTAGGAATAGGTATTATCTTAACAAAATGTGCATCGATATCTACAAAGCATAAAGACGACTCTAACTTAAATACAATTCTATTTCTCACCACATCTGTGTAAATTGCTTCAATAAGTAATAATTGTTCGCCTATATAAATTCTATTAACTTCTCTCCACTCCAGGTCCAAAACAATTAAACCATTAAGTTTATCATTTATAATCATATAATTTGCACATCGCAAAGCAAAAATTATAACATTTTCTAAACTTGGACTTTTTATCTGCTTAATAGATTCTAATTCTATCATCTACATTCCTTCTATAGTTTCATTAGATTATAATTCAGACCCTTTACATTAAAAGCAATCCACACTCGCTCTGCTCTATAATATCTTTTAAACTCCTCCCATTTATTAATGGATTTTCTAATAATGGTAAAAAATCATTACATTCTACTAAAAGATCCTCATCTTTCCAGAGTTGCCATAACGTCCTATAAGTAACAACCCCATATGTGGAATCATTATAATATATTTCTAACTCTCTGTTACATTTCAAGCCTTCAAAAACTTCATCATATAAAGAAGCACCCGAATCACTCATTGATGTTTACTCCTTCCTAATTTTTCTAGTCAAACATACTTAGCCTTAAGATGCTGCCAATTACCTTATAAACACTGATATTAAAGGTTTAAAAAATGTACAAAGATTTTTCATCATATAACTCATTAGCAAAAATATCACTAATTGTGTGATCTTCTAAGCAAGGTATCATTAAAAAAGTGTCTAAATCTGGCTCTTTAATGACACATTCATCATTAATCCAAAACTCCCAAATAACACTATTTGGAGTTATAAAACACTCTAATCCTTTATATCTAAACTCAACCTCTTCGTTCATGTCTAGATAACATCTTATCTCTTCTAGTTTATTCATTTTCTCTCACTAATTCAGCTTTTTCATACCCCCTGCTACTAGATTCTCATAGCAGGAGAATATCAGTTATAAAGGATAATAAAAGATTGAGTTACTTTCCTGATCATATAATGCAGATGTTTTATTATATAGTAAATACAGCACATATATATTAACTAAAGGTACAAATAAGCAAATAAGCCAAAAAATACTACTATTGGTATCCATCAAGCGTCTACATATCATAGTAATTACAGTATATGTAAGATAAATGTATAAAGTATATCTTAGAATGGATGGCTCAATAGTATAAGTTACAACAAAATTATACATAATAAAAGCTAAAAACACATTAAACATATGCCACTGACGAACAGTACTGCGTCCATAAAACCATAAACTATCTATTAAAATACTTTTATAGATATCAATCCAAAAAGGGTAGGACTCCTGTCGACTATAATATAACTTTAAGGTCTTAATTTGCCCATCGGTTAAATCATTTCTATTGCCCCACCACACATCAATAACTTTATTATCAAAAATAATCCCATTAGTTTCAATAGTATTATGAGCAGACCATAATTTATCGATTCCAAATGCCCAAAATAGTATCAACCCCATCAGAAAAGGAAAGAACATCTCAGGTGTATCTACGCTCCATAGTACCTCATTCCCCAATATATAATCAGTAGTGCCTCTAAAGCTAAAATTAGAACTAGAAATAGTAATACTTTTACCCAAAAGTAAAACCATTACTAAAGAAATCATTATAATGACATTAAGCCAATTAAAAGAAGCCTTTTTATAATAATTCAACCGCATGTAATTTGTAATAAAAACAAAAAGAATATAAAGAGTATGCCCTACATAAAATAACATATTATAGTATTCTTGATTATATATTCTATCAAAAGGAAGAGAAAGCATGAAAATATTTGCTTCTATGCCCAAGAAAACTAAAATATTTATTGAAAGATAAGTTTGCACATTCATCGTAAGTGTTTTAAGATTTCTTACATATTGAATTAACGCTACTACTTCAATTTTAAACTTACTAAATTCATCAACTAAAAACTGTTTCATACTTTTAATTATCATATAGATACCAATAATGGTGAAAGTTTTTAGCAGTATTTTATATAATCCAATATAAAACAATCACCGAAAAAAGATAGATTCCAGAACTAATGGTAAATGAATGCACACAAATGCTACCCTCTTTTACGTCTTAAATAGTTATAAATATAGTTCCATACCACATAAAACAAAAGTATTATAACATATGCGATAACAAAGAAATAAAAATCTACTTCATCTTCAATCAACTCTGGATTTGTGACAAGACTATATGGAATACATATAAGTAAAAAAAGTACTAAGCCTCGCACAAAATAATTATAAAGTTTTAAAAACATATGCTTACTCCCAACATAAAACCTATATATTCATAACACAACCAAAATTTTTAATTCTAATATATCACACTTATTATATAAGTTCATATAATAAAAAGAGGTATTATATTTTCAAATACAATACCTCTTTTTGTTTGTACCCTATATTTTTCTAATATTTCACAAGGTTTATAGTCATTAATACAATCAAGAATATGATGAGAACAGCCTGTTTTGTATTTAACAGTTCATAGGTCTCGTTAAATGTATCATTCTTAAACGCCTGTATTAGCAGTATTTCTTGTTTACTAAGTTCCAGGTATAAATCTAAATGGCATCCAATTGCCACTAGTATTGCTATTTTGAGATATCTCTTATATATATCCGCTGTCATATCGTAGATTAGAGAGATATCAAATAGCATAAGCACAATAATACATATAAGGATTTTATAAATAAAGGATTTACTATACATTAATGTATACCTATAGTGAGTTTGTCTTTCAAACTAAGCTACTCCATCAAAGAATGTAATAACCGTAATTTCTCGTGGACAGTTGATACGGATTGGGAACCAGTGTCCTGTACCATTATTAACATAGCACACGCTTTGTTCTTCTACATAGCGACCTTTTGTATATGGTGTGCCCGTTGGTACTAATGGCACGCCCATGAATACGATTTGACCTCCATGGGTATGTCCAGATAGAGTCAACGGAATCTTTCGTTCAATAGATTCTTCAAAGAATTCAGGGTGATGAGCTAATAGGATAACAAAGGCATAATCTGGAATTCCGGACAAAGCTTTGTTAATCATGGCTTCTCGGTTGTCCTTTTTACGATCGTTATCGTACGCAACGCCCGCAATATATACAGGTTGTTTGCCACCCATGATTTGAATATTACTATTCACGAGAATATTCATAGGTGTATTTCGTTTAAGTGCGTCAAGTACCTTATTTACATCGTGATGATACTCGTGATTTCCCAAGATAAAGTCAACCCCATCTGGGATTTGTTTTGCAAAGGTTGTCAGTCTTTCACAGACTTGCGGCAACCATGCAAGCTTATCAATGAGGTCACCAGTGATAACAACGCGATTAGGCTTTTGTAAAAGCGCTAGTTTCAGGATTTCATCAAAGTCATCTAAGTCGATACTCGGTCCTATATGAATATCACTAAGTTGAACAATTTTATAGTTTTTCAAACCAGGTGGTAGGTTCGTGTAGCCAAAGCTTTCATGAGTTACCACTACCTCTTGTTGACCCGCAAAGGCAGCATAGCTAGAGCCACCGATAGTAGCCAACGGCACTATAGTTGCAGCAGTTCTAAAAAAGGCACGACGGCCTGTTCTATTTTCCTCTGGTGTTTTGCTCCAAATCTTATTGATTGTCCAATATAATAGACTAAGTATGATAAATACAGGAATCGCTAGGAATACGCCAAAGAGGAATCCGTAGCTTTCGGTACGGAACATATTCATCAAAGGATAGTACATCGTACCATATAAATCCACTTGATTGAGTATATAGTATCGGATAGCCGCGAACCACGCACCGATAATGATTATATAGCCCACCCAGGCAGGCCATTTCTTTTTAGGCTTCCACAAGTTGAGGAATAGAGCCCAAAATCCTACCAGACCTATTGCGAGGATGGCAGAAAAAATGATATTAAATAGAATTCTCATTCATTGCTCCTACAAATTATTTTGCAATCTCCGTCAATTTGCCATGAGGACCTGCCCAAGCATAATCGGCGAACTCGTCGCGCTTGATGAGCATCCAATCCTTTGGCAATTGCTTTTGGATAGCTCCGATTGTTATATTGTTACCATCCCCTGCGTACGTCAAATTGCCGCGGAATGCTTTCATAAACCATTTTCGGTGAGAGAAAACATGTGTTATTTCTTTCACAAGTACTGGTTGCAAAAATAGATCAAATCCAAGGGCCTGAACTAATTCCTCAAGGCCTCGTGCTCCATCCTCAAAGGCAGATACCATTTCCACAGATGGGAATTCCCACATGGACCGTAACAGTCCACGGTTAGGACGTTTGTGCAATAGATAATAGTCTTCGTATTGTAAGATACCTACAAATACAGGAACCTCTACTACCTTTGTTTTCTTGATGCGCACAGGTAGTTTATCTGTATCCTTATGTTGGTATGCTTCGCACATATTTACAATAGGACATTCGCCACAGCGGGGTGTCTTTGGAATACATACGGCAGACCCAAAGTCCATCAAAGCTTGGTTAAAGTCGCCAGGTCGAACGTGAGGCAAAGTCTCCTCTACGATAGCCGTAATAGCCTTTTTACCTTTAGTGCTCAAAATATCATCAAAGATGCGATATAAACGAGCATAGATGCGCAGTACATTGCCATCTACAGCCACCTCTGGTTCGTTGTACGCCATGGATAGCACAGCCCCTGCCGTATAAGAACCTACGCCCTTCAAGGACTCCATGGTCTTACGGTCATGAGGCACGATACCGCCGTAATTTTCAACGACGTCCTTTACGCCAAGACGCAAGTTACGAGCACGACTATAATAACCAAGCCCTTGCCATGCGTGAACTACCTCATCTTCGGAGGCCTTTGCCAAATCCTCCAAGGTTGGAAATAGACGCATCCAGTTGTCGTAATAAGGCTTCATCGCCTCAATGCGGGTCTGCTGGCTCATCACCTCGGAAACCCAAATCTTATAAGGGTCCCCACAACCGCGCCACGGCAACTCCCGTTTATGTACATCATACCACGCCAATAGCTGTGGCACCCACTTTGGGTTCTTTTTATCAGTCATATTACCTCAATATATTATAAATTTAGGAGTCTAGTACCACTTTCACGGCTACATACTCCCTATTTTATACTCCAATACCCACCAGATAACGATTTTAACGTTAAATTGTAACAAATCGTACATTCATCATCCATTAATATACAGATCAATGCGCGCCAAGTGTTCGCTTTCAAGAACAGTATCAACAGTGGTCAAATCCATCTTATCCACCATATTATTATCTCGACCAAACACAATAGGCCCTTTTAATTTCTTTCCTTCTAACAACATCGGCAACCATCTACGGTCACCATCCCACATATGTTCGTAAGGAATTTGATTCGGCTCTAACCAATGAGGCTCCATTTCATCTGTTTCCTCTACATCGCCTGTGAAAGCACGCAAGAAATACACATAACTCACGTGCGTTAAGCTTTCATCAAAAGGAAATTGAAAATCAAAAGCCGCTACACATTCTAAGTCTTCGACACGTCCTTGAAGGCCAGATTCCTCATAGAGTTCGCGAATGGCACACGCTCGGAAGCTTTCACCATCATCAAGTTTACCACCGAACCCATTATATTTATCAGCCCCAAAACCACGCTTCTTACGCCCTAACAATATACGATTTTGTTCATCAATGGGAAATACGAGCGTCGTTGGTTTCATAGGGCCTCCTTAGTCACAAAAATAACACACTATTATTATACCATTATTTCATGTACGAATGTGCTAGTTGTGGTATGATTAAGAGTATAGAATTTCTTACAAGGGAGGAGGCACATGATGAACAAACCACTTAGATTTAATATCGAATTAGGACGGACAAAGCCCGTCAATATTCGCAATGAACAAGTGCGTTGTCCATTCTGTGATCGTTCCAAATTAACAGATATCCTAGATACGTCAGGTCATATTATATGGCTCATGAACAAATATCCTGTACTAGATAAAACATGGCCCACGGTTATTATTGAAACAGAAACGGACGAAGGCGAATTTTCCACCTTGCCGGCTGACGAAGCAGCTCGTATTCTCCAATTCGGCCTTGATAAATGGCGCGAAACACGTGAACGAAAAGAGTTCAAATCCGTATTATTCTTTAAAAACCATGGCTATATGTCGGGTGGTTCCATTCGTCATCCTCACAGCCAAATCATAGGCCTTGAGAATTACGATTACCACAAAGATATTACGGCCCAAAATATGGAGGGTTGGCTCTTGCACGAGGATCAAGATGTACGCATCACCTTGTCTACCCATCCGATTATCGGGTTCTTTGAGTACAATATTCGCTTCAAACCAGATGCACCGGTTCGTGCTGTAGCCCTTCGACTACAGCAAATTTTGCGCTATGTATTGCATAGTGTAGCAAACTTTAGCCAGTCCTATAATTACTTCGTATATAATCTTGAGGACGGCTATGATTACATCAAGGTAGTGGCGCGCTATGTAACGACACCCCTCTATGTAGGATACAAAATACCACAAACTTGCGATGAGGGACGAGCTGCTAAAATCAAGCACGATATTACGCCTTATTTTCAAGCTACTAAATAGCTCTAACCATATACCGTACATAATTTGATATATAATTTTATATATGGTTTAACCATACATATTTGAAAGGATTTTTATGAAAGTATTTGCCATCGGCGATCTCCATCTATCTGGCAATCCTCCAACGAAGCCGATGGATATTTTTGGTCCCCATTGGGATAATCACTGGAGCCGCATCAAAGAAGATTGGAACACCCGTGTAACAGACGAAGATATAGTCTTTCTCGTAGGTGACATGAGTTGGGCCCTTCGCCTTGACGAGGCAGCTTGTGACTTACAAGAAATTGCATCCATGCCGGGCA
>CABQQJ010000008.1 GCA_902466275.1 uncultured Veillonella sp.
AACCTGTAGTAATATTAATACGATCCAAGCCTAATGTATTTTGCAATGCATCTTGAACATAGCCAAAGGCAAACATTTGTAACCCTGCTGTAGCAACAGCATTTACATCATCATTTGTCAATGTACTGCTATTTGAATCTGCCCCACGGCCAAAGGTTAACATAGAGATAATTTGCTTTTGAGACAAATTAGGGTTTGATGACAGTGTTAAGTCCATATGATCAACAGTCCCTTTTACACTGAGCATGATATTATAATTGCTTACATTAGTTTCAGCCTCTAATTGTAAGTTTGGTAAATAAGAGCCACCTACGAAATGGGCATTCCCTTTTGTAATATTAAATACATGGCTCAAATACTTAAACGTGCCATTTCTAACATCGAATTGACCACTAGCAGTTGGATTTTGTAAGGATCCACCAAAATGAACATCGCCACTGATAAACATGTTGTATAAGGTGCGATCATATAAACGTACACCTTTACCCGCATGAACAGTAACATCCACCCCCATATCTTTGGTACTTTCACTAGATTGTAAGGAAAGAGGAATTTTGAATTGAATCTTTTCAAGATTTAAAGTACCAATAAGGGTCGGCAATCCATCTCGGTCAGCAATATAAAGTTCACCATTCAAAGGTCCTCTTACATATTCACTGCGAACCTCTAAGTCTTCTAGCTGAACTGCCGCCTTGTAATTAGTAAGAGTATGTCCAGACCAATTTACTTTAGCAGCCAAACCAGCTGAGCCTTTGCCCATATTAATACGGGATTGGAAATCACCTTGTTGACCAGAGAAAATTAAGTCACCATCAATACCAGTAATTTGATTTTCTACACTTGCTAATTTCATCGTACCATTACGTACCGATACAGTACCATATGCTTCAGGCTGATCAATAGTGCCTGTAATGTGAACCGTGCCTTTTAACGGACCTGTTGCCTCCTTAACACTAGTTGTAAGAAGAGGGATAACAGCCATATCTGCTTCGTTAAAATCAATAGTTACATCCATAGATTTGCTATCATTTGCTGGAATATACCCAGACGTAAAGATTGCCGCTAATGGAATCTTACCATAGACACTTAGCTTATACCCACTTTTGGCACCTTGAATTCGTTGAATCTGAATAACTTGATCTTGCATTGTAGCCAATACAAAACCTTCATCAATACCAACACCATTAAAGGACCCCGACTCTACAGCACCGGATAATTCTACTTTAGGATTCTTAGTTTCCCCAGTGATATTTACAACGCCAGTCACCCAACCAGTAGCTTGAATATCCTTACCCATAAGTGGCAAGAACGGTACTATATCAACATCCTTTAATGCAACCTGTAAGTCCGCTTGACCATCAAGATCCATCGTACCGCCTATTGCAATGAGACCTTCATCAACAGGCAGTTTCAAAGTTGTAACTTTGAATTTACGATTAGCAAGACTTGCATCGATAGTTGCATCACCAACAATCTTTTCATCAATACTTACATCATTAATCTTGCCTGTTACATTAACGCTTGGATTGTCGCGTGTACCTCCGATTTCAACAGAACCATTTAATTTGCCATCAATGTGTTCATTGGACCGGTCTAGCAAGGTTAGCAAATTCTTTACGCTACCATTAGTAACATCTAATACACCAAATAGTTGTCTACTATCATCAAACTTCATACCACCTTTAGCAGTGTAGCGACCACCATCGGCTTCAGCAAAGGTGAAATCTTGCACATTTACAACCGATTTATCTGCATAAACACGACCATGAATATCGTTCAATAATTCCCCATTAACTGATAAGGCATCGGATGAAATATAGCCATTGAATTGAGGGTTATCCACAGATCCAGTAATTTGTCCTCGACCAGATAGCAAACCATCAACTTTGTAATCCGTATTAATGAGCAATCTGCCCATATCAATTTTTTTGCCTTCAAAATCAATATTAATTGCTTCTTTAGATACTGTACCGCCACCTGTGATAGTTGCACCATAACCTTCAATATCAAATCTATAAAGCTCTAATGTATCATTCTGATAGTTATATTTTGCAAACGCATTGGTCACGAGTTTGCCATAAGCAGAACCATCCCACAAATGAGCACGACCTTCTATAATCGGATTTGCAGCCGTCCCTGTAATATGATTGTCTGTTTCAAACCAACCTGTAATAGGAACATCTGTAACAGTACGAATCACATTTTCAATACGAGCAGCCCGAGCCTTGGCATTTAGATCTAACACATCTGTATTAAGATTATACCAACCATTAACATCATAGCCCCCATCGCCATCACCAATATGTCCATTGGTGATAGTGAGAATATGGTTATCTAGCTTAATATCTCCATGGATATTATTGAATCGAGCCCCTTTATAATGTACCTCTTGCCCCCATACAGTGCCCATTACATTTGGATTATCCAATGTACCTTGTATCGCAAAAGAGGTATTCAAGGTGCCATCAACATCTTGACCAATAATAAGACTTAGTGCGGTCAATGGCAATGCATTACCGGAAATAGTGGCATCTATATTACCATTTTGGATATAGCCATATCCGCTTAGCGCCCCATCTCCTATAGTGCCTACAACGGTCATATTTGTACTATTATCAGCATGCGTAAAGTTAGCTTTTGCAGTATCAACTACAACACCGCGAATGCCTATTTGGCGACCTTTAACAGAGCCTACAACATCTGTAACTTGATTATTTTTTCCTAAGATACGCATCTCACCATCGATATTACCTGTAACCGGTGAGATCATATCTTTTGTGAAAGTGCCTAAAGGTAAATTTTGAATCTTTATAGTAGTATCAAAATCCCCTGTATCAACCACATATTGGCCCTTAACCTTTGCACTACCTTCGCCTACTGATAGGCGCACATCATCCGTACGAACTAAACCGTTATCATATACAATATCACCTTGTAAACGATCAATATAGTAACCATTATAAGAAATACCATCACTAGCAATCGTTGCATCTACACGTGGAGCTACTGTCGTGCCACCAATATGTGCACGCCCACCTACAATACCAGAAACACCGACGTCTGTTATCGCCTCTAAATCTACTTTATCGGCCACAACATTAAGATTTAAATACTCTTCATCTTTGCCTAGTGTAACTAAGCCATTGATCTTTGTTACTTGATCATTTACCCTCCAAGAACTACGACTAATAATGATTTGATCATTATTAAGCATAATGCGACCCGTGCCATCGGTAATATTATAAATTGTATTACCCCGTTTATAAGTGCCTGTTAAACCTTTAAAGCCTACATTACCACTCATAATGTATTTGCCATCTTCACTTTTAAGATTTAAATGTAAATCTTGTAACTTACCACTCGTTACAGATAGATCCTTACGAAGTGGAACAAAACTCATAATACCAGCAGTATCAATTTCATCAGCTTGTACAAAGAGATCAAAATTAGATACATTGTTCATATCAATTTTGCCATTCAAGGTAATTGCGGAACCATCTACATCAGCAGTAAAGGCACCTTTAGACATGCCACTCATATCAAGCGCCATAGTCCCATCAAGATTTTCTACATTCCTCTTTATTCCATCTTTAGTACGTAGCGCTACGCGACCATCATTAACAGTCACAGAGCCATCAAAAGTACCCGACTTATTTGGATCGGATGGTTTTACTAACTTAGTTATACTCCACGACCCATCAGCTAGTTGCCATATATGAAAATCTGGCGCCTCGACGATTACACTAGAAATAGCCGTAGCCCCTGATGTGTTGCCACCGACAATCTTCGGCAAAGAAGATAGTTTAACTCCTACAGCTACCTCTTGAGCAGTTCCAACTAAATGACCATCTCTATCTTTGATAGTCACATCTGTTAGAACAACATCACCATTCCAATTAATTCGGAGAGAATCATAGTCTATAGATCCGTTTATGACATTATTTACTTGTTCTTTAACCATAGGTGCAATGTAAGTTTGAGCCATAGGATTTATGCTGGCGCCAACAATACCAGATAAACCTAAAATCGCTGCACCGATAAGGAGCCACTTTTTACGGGTCATAATGATACTCCCATACACATTATGAATAATATAAATATATATACTAATCTTACCACAGACACAGTAATAACTATAGTATTTTCAGAGTGAATTTTATAAAACCTATCAAGAACACTCATTGTCTATAATGTCCATTACAAGAAAAAAAGACGACCGAAGTCGTCTTTTTAAAGATCATATTATTGATTGCCGCCTAGTTTTGACAATTGTTCAACAGCACCACTATTAGCGATAACTTCAGCACCTTGACCTACAGGTGTAGACAATGGAACGCCTGTTAATTGTTCAAGAGCCGCAATGCTAATATTGTAATTGTAAAGAGCTTCTACATAGTTATTACGAGCTGTTGTCAACTTAGTTTCTGCATCAAGTACATCAAGGTTCGTACCAACACCTGCACGGTAACGAAGCGTAGCAATACGGAAACTTTCTTGACCTTGTGCGACTGCAGTTTGTGTACTTTGGATTGTTTGTTCAGCAGCTCGTAAATTCAAGTATGCTTTTTGTACGGCTAACAATACAGCATCAACAGTTGCCAAATTAGCTTCTTTTGCTTGTTCAAGTTGTGCATTTGCTTTTTTAATAGCATTTTGTGTTGCACCACCATCCCATAAGTTCCAAGTAGCACTAGCACCAACACTCCAGGACTTTGTGCTTGTACCAAAGTAACCATCTGGATCACCATAGCCACGACCAGCTTTTACAGCAACCGTAGGCAAATAACCCGCCTTAGCAGATTTTACAGCTTCTTCCGCAGATTTTACATCAAGAGCTGATTTAACAAGAGCGGAACGATGAAGCATAGCATATGCTTTCGCTTGCTCCAAGGTTACATTATATGGTTTATATTGTAAATCATGCTCTGCTGTAGTAATAGCCGTTTGTGCAGGGTATGCAATAACTTGATTTAAGTTCGCCTCTGCTAAATTTGCAGCATTTTGCGCTTTTACAAGAGATGTTTGAGAATCATCAAGATTTGTTTTAGCGGCCAATACATCGGAGCTCGCCACTAAACCAACATTATACTGTGCCTCTACATTGGTTACATGACCTTGATAATCTTTAACAGCTTGTTGTGCTACATCTACCATATTACGGCTCATAATCAATGTATAATAACCGTTAAGAGCATCATATTTTGCTTGTTGTAAAGCCTCTTCATAGCTAGCACCAGTACCTTCACGAGTATAACGTGCAGAATCAATACTCGCATCAAGTTGTGGATTGAATACAGGCGCACTAATGGAGAAGTTATGACTACCAGATTTGCCACTACCTGTGTCACCGCCCGTTTTTTGAGCACTCCAACCATAACTAACACTTGGATTCTTACCAGCTGCTACTTGGCTTACTGCAGATTTAGCAGCTTCATAACCCCATTTAGTTTGCTTAGCTGTACGATTATTAGCTAATGCTAAATCAACCGTACGGGCTTCGTTTAAAGCTAATGTACGTTCATAGGTTTTACTATCTAAAACAGATTTTTCTGCTAATTGCTTTTGTGTTAATTGAATAGCTTCTTTTTGATATTTGCTTAATTGGTCTCCGTTGTTAACGGATGTAGTTACTACATCAGCGGCGAATGCACCAGTAGTAACTAAAGAAAGCATTACACCTAAGGAAAGAACCTTTTTATTCATAATATGTACCTCCATACTCATATAGAGTAAATGTGTTAGTCATTAGAATACTTGTTTAATACCGAAATAGGTACCTCCATTCGTAGAACTGAACGGTCTGGTCATTTGAATAACGCCATAGGTATCTTTATGCAAACGTATATCACTACGAATACGATATTTACGATGATTAAGGTCATATAGCGCGGCTGATAAGGACACTGGACCACGGAGGTTATAATCCACCCCAAGACCCAATTCACTTTCAAAAATACCACCACGCACCAACCATTTAGAACTGATAAATCGACCTGCATTCAGATCAAAAGTAGTATCATCACCCATATTAGAAAGGCCAATTTCAGCCATTCCTTTATTGTTAAAGGCACGTACTCTACCATTGACACGGAATTCATTATCCGTTGTGTTATACAACAAATCTACAGATGGTTCAATCTTGGTAGATGACTTTTTTTCAGTCATACCAACCTCTACACTATTTCCATTTACATCCGTTTGGTACGCCTTTCCGCCCATCAGTTTATTGATGCGAGCTGAAATCTGTGCCGTATTATGTAAAGTCTCCTTAATATTTTCTTGTGCTTTAGGATCTGTTACAGTTGATTCCATGGTACGAGCCATATTATCTACACGATCCGTAGTTTGTTTTAAATTAGTTAAAATAGCACGCATATCATTGCCTGCATTACCATCAGCATTAAACTGTTGTGCTGCTTGATTTAGCTGAGCCGTTACATCCGCCATATTTTGTGTAATAGCTACCGCATTATCAGCCATCACAGCTGTAGATTGCAAAGAATATTTAAGTGCACTTTGAGTTGCAGGATCACCAATAATACTATTAATAGACTGTAGCATCTTCTCAGTACCATCCATTAATTTTTGTGCACTCTGCATGGCCTTATCCACAGCATCAACGCCTTCACCTTTAACGGAGTCACCATCTTGTAAATATACTTTAGACTGTCCTGGTGAAATTTGAATAAATTTATCACCTAAAAAACCATCTGACCCCAAGGAAAAGATTGAGTCACTTGGAATCTGCGTTTTTTCATCAAGTTTCATCTTAACCACAACGCCACGCGGTGTAATTTCAATATCAGAAACAGTCCCAATGGCCACGCCGGAAAATTTAACCTGATTCCCATTTTTTAGGCCATTTACTTGAGTGAAATCACCTGTAATTGTCATTTGCGGTTTAGCCCAAATATCGATACGGCCTACAAATAGTATGCCTGCAATAAATAGAACTATACCTATTATTGTAAAAGCCCCTACCTTGGCCTCCGTCGTCCACTTCATTATATATCTCCCATCGCAGATACGTTAATCGGTTCTGCTTCGCCATTAATAAACTGTTGTACCTTTTTATTTGTAGAATTCTTAAATTCTATTGTATCAGAAATTTCTACAAAATGCCCCTGATCGAGTAAAGCTATGCGGTCAGCAACATAAAATGCTGACTGCATATCATGTGTTACCACGATAGAAGTACAACCAAGCCGATTCTGCATCCCCTTAATTAGCATACTAATCGTACCTGATGTAATAGGATCTAACCCTGATGAAGGTTCATCATAAAGAATTAAACTCGGATCTAGTGCAATCGCACGAGCCAAGCTAACACGCTTCTTCATACCACCAGATAATTCATTTGGCATATAGGATTCATATCCTTTAAGACCAACCCAGTCGAGTCGCTCTGCCACAATGCGTTTAATCTCGTCTTCCCCTAACTTCGTATGTTGACGTAGACCAAAGGCTACGTTTTCACCTACCGACATAGAATCAAACAAAGCTGAATATTGGAATACCATCCCCATTTTTCTTCGTACCGTATTAAATTCATCTTCAGATAATGTAGTTATATCTGTGCCATCTACGATAATCTGCCCTGATGTAGGACGTTGTAAACCTATTAATAAGCGAAGTAATGTACTTTTACCACTACCACTGCCGCCTAATATAACTAACGTCTCCCCATCATTAATAGTGAGATTAACAGAGTCTAAAATCACACGTGACTCGTAGGCAACTACAACATTGCGTAGTTCAATCATAAATCCCTCTAAAAATATCCACTAAAATAACAATGTAGATAAAAAGTAATTTAATACAAATACTAGAATAATACTAGTTACTACAGAACTAGTAGTGGAAAAACCAACAGCTTCTGCGCCCATTTTAGTTTCCATGCCCTTATAAGCACCTACCAATGCAATGACAGCACCAAACACACTAGACTTTATAAGTCCTAAGGTGAAATCTGAAATGGTAGAAAACATTTGAATAGAATCTAAATATGTACTAGGCGCCAAACCCTTGATAACAGTGGCTACAAAGTAACCACCGGCAATACCGATAACAACACCATAAAATGCCAAAATTGGCACCATAATCATACACGCTACTACACGTGGTACCACGAGGTAACCAACAGGATCAACAGCCATAACACGTAGGGCATCAATTTGTTCTGTTACCTTCATTGTACCAATTTCAGCCGTGATAGCTGCGCCAACACGGCCGGCTAATACTACACCAACTAAGATAGGACCCAATTCACGGCCCATAGCTACAGCCATAAGACCACCTACTGTACTTTGAGCACCATAGGTAATGAGTACATCTGTAATCTGTAAGGTCATAACGGCACCAGCAAAGAGTAGAGTTAAGCTAATAATAGGCAAGGAGTCTACCCCTAAGTGAGCCATCTGTTGAAATACATGCCACAGATTAATCATTTTTAATTGTTTTATTGTTTGCCACACTAATAATGTAGCACTACCCATCTGCGATAAGCCGTTTATGACGACTCGACCTATCGATTCTAGCCAACTCAACAGTCTATCCCTTTCCCTTACAGTTTCAACTTATTCAGCTGTATTTGTTCCACCAGCATTAGCCTCATCTTTTTTATTGGTTTCTTTCGACTCTTTTTTAGAATCCTTTTTAGACTCAGCTTTATCCGTTTTATCTTTTTTAGATTGATCTTCCAATTCTAACTTGCGTTCCATCTTAATCTGATGTTTCGCTTCTTTGACACGTTTTGCTAATTCTTTATCCCGATCAGCAGGCTTCATTACATGAATCGTAAATTGACCATCACCTTGCACAATGTACTCAGTATCAACAGCAGTCTTTTCAGGTTTCTTTTCATCATCCTTACTAGAACTCAAATCTTCTTGACCTGTTTTTTTCTTTACATCCCCTGGCATAGGTTTTGATTCCACATCTTTAAGCTTAGCCTTTTTAACAGATTGAGAGCCATCTTCATCAACTAAGCTGATACCATCTTCCAAAAATTCTACAACGATTTGATTATTTGTATCTGTCTTTTGAATTTCATCATAAAGCTCATCAAAATCTTTATGAACTTTCAAACGGCGTAAAATTTCATCTGTTAAATTATATTTCTGTTTTTCCAATACGTATGGCAATGGAATCTCGCCACCGCCACGCACCTCTAAGGTATATTTACCAATAGCTTGATCTTCAGGTACCTTAAAGAAAATTTGTTTAATAACCTTTTCACCGCGGAACGGCTCTAATGTTACATCTACTACGATAGTATCCCCAGGAGAAACTACAGTAGACGAAGCAGAAGCATCGATAAGCTTTGCTGTTTTCTTATCTTGCGTTACGTTTGTTTCAACCGAAATATCCGAAATTTCATAGTTGATGAATCGATTGTTCATAAGAACATCAATGACATTATAAAATTCATCAACTGCTTTTTCACTAATGGAATCAGAGCTGTAGAACATATTTGTCCGCGTTAATGGCTTATGTTCTTTCCCTTTTGGCGTAATAGTATAAGAAATTGTAGCCGTACCAGAGCCACTGCGATCCAATGTTTTATTCAACATATTGTATAAGGCTGTAGCTGCTAAAGTTGGTGTCATTTCACCATCTTCAATAACCTTGACGGAACTAGTTCTATCACGGCCCATATCAATATCCTTTAAATGGAATCGCAATGGAATACCTGGCGAAATCACGCCTGATACACCTGCAATACCGGCACCTCTATCTTCGGTAACAGAGCCAATCTCTTTACCCATAGAGCCAAGCTTAAAGGCAGCATTATAGCTTTTTACAACGGTAAAGATACTTGCATTGTGCATAAAATAGTTAGAAGAACCATGTTTTAAGAATGGATGACCAAAGGCAACAACCTTTTCACCATCTACATGAGTAACAGTACCAATAGCGCCCAATTTAAGGTCACCATCAACTAGCAAAGCCGCTACTGAGCCACCAGCTTCTAAAGGTTTTGCAATTTCATCACCACTAGCACTTGCGGTGTCATATGTTTCATATTTATATTGTGGTAACTTCGATTTAAAGTATTCCATTGATGCCGCATCGAAGCCATATGCCATAAGTGGAGTACCTAAAGGAATCAATTGTGTATCATCCCAAGGTTTAGATAAGTTTTTCTCATATGGTATATTCCATAGTTTGACCATATCCTCAATAGGAGTAATCATACCTATCGTACCATCCGCAAACCCCCAGCCATAAGCAACAGCCCCAACAAGTTTACCCAGTTCTTTTTTGTTGTTGATGT
>CABQQJ010000009.1 GCA_902466275.1 uncultured Veillonella sp.
TAGAGGCTCGTAATAGAGCGGCAGAACGATTAGCACAAATCTCTGAAGAATCTGGTGATGCTGTCGATAACGGTGAAATTCGTACTGATAGTACCGGTGAAGATTCAAAAACAATGCCTGCATGGCTTCATGATCATGATGAGGAATATGCCGATATTGAAGAATCTGATACAGATGATAGTGTTGAGAATGATGCGTATAGCACCGATGAATCAGGCCCAGCAGAATACTCTTATCAACCAACAACTATTGGTCCGTTAGAAACCAATCATGCGGCGATTGCAAGTGCTGTACCTGGAAGTGGTGCGGCTGCAAGCTCTGTTAGTGCTGGTGCAGGCATGAGTTCTATGCCATTATCTGTACCATCTTTGGCAAGTACTGCTGAGGATACAGCACAGGTAGCTGTTTCTAAAGATGGACAGATTCATCGGTCC
Source organism: uncultured Veillonella sp. (assembly GCA_902466275.1). Lineage (GTDB taxonomy): Bacteria > Bacillota > Negativicutes > Veillonellales > Veillonellaceae > Veillonella. Next base: position 435 of record CABQQJ010000009.1, read on the forward strand.
TATGATAGACCTTACCATTTCCCAAGTCTAGATATTTTGGCGAAAGGGAAGGGGAGTCAAAACAATGGTGAAGAAGTAGCACAAAATGCGATGATGCTTGAACATGTATTGAGTGACTTTGGTATTACTGCAAAGGTTGTTAATGCTACACAAGGCCCAACTGTTACACGTTATGAAATTGAACCTGCACCAGGCGTGAAAGTGAGTCGTATCGTTAATTTAACAGATGATATTGCTCTTAATTTAGCTGCGCAACATATTCGTATGGAGGCTCCGATTCCAGGGAAATCTGCCATCGGTATTGAGGTCCCTAATAAAACGACAGAAGCCGTTCATTTACGTGATGTACTTGATTGTAGTGACTTTAAAGATGCTCGTGGAGGTATTCCTGTTGGTCTTGGTAAGGATATTGCAGGTAAGCCTGTTATTACGGATCTTGCGAAGATGCCTCACTTGCTCGTAGCTGGTACAACTGGCTCTGGTAAATCCGTATGTGTAAATACATTAATTTCTAGTATTCTCTTTAGCCGCAAACCGGAAGAGGTTAAGTTATTATTAATCGACCCTAAGATGGTTGAATTGTCTATTTACAATGGAATTCCTCACTTGATGGCTCCAGTTGTAACGGATATGAAAAAAGCAGCAGCTGTATTGCGTTGGGCCGTTCGTGAAATGGAGGCTCGTTATAAGGCGTTTGCTGCATCTGGTAAACGTGATATCAAGAGCTATAATGAAGCGCATCCTAAGTCGGCAATGCCGCTTATCGTATTGATTATCGATGAGTTGGCGGACTTGATGATGACTGCTCCTGATGATATTGAAGAATCTATTAGTCGTTTAGCACAAATGGCTCGTGCCGCAGGTATTCACATGGTTCTTGCGACACAACGGCCATCTGTTAACGTTATTACCGGTTCTATCAAGGCCAATGTACCAAGCCGTATTTCTTTTGCTGTAGGCTCTCAAATTGACTCCCGTACCATTCTTGATATGGCAGGAGCAGAGAAATTATTGGGTAAAGGGGATATGTTATTTGCTCCGATTGGTGCAAATAAACCTATTCGTGTACAAGGAGCCTTCATTTCTGATGATGAGGTAGAAAAACTTGTAGAGTTTGTGAAAGCTCAACGAGAACCAGAATATGATAATACGGTAACTCAAGAAGTGGAAAAGGAAGCTGAAAAAGAATCTTCTGATGCTAATGATGTTTACCGCGATGAATTATTAGAGCGAGCTGTCAATCTCGTTATGGAATCTGGTCAAGCTTCTGTATCGATGTTGCAACGTCGTTTCCGCATAGGTTATACCCGTGCGGCACGTCTTGTAGATACAATGGAAGACCTTAAAATCGTTGGCCCTAGCATGGGCAGTAAGGCTCGAGAAATTTTAATGAGCCCTGAACAAGCTAAGGCTAGATATTTCTCCGATTCCAATGATGAGCAATAATTAGCTAATTACTATATGAATATTACGTAGATTTAGAAAGGAACGAAAATGGCTGAATTAGGCGAAGAATTACGACGTGAACGGGTAAGACGTAATCTAACCTTTAAAGATGTGGAGCAAGTGCTGCACATTAAAACAACCTATTTAGAGGCTATCGAAGATGGCAACTATGATATCATTCCTGGTCAAGTCTACGTAAAGGGCTTTATTCGAAACTATGGCAACTACTTAGATCTTGATGGGGATCGCTTGGTAAAAGTATATCAAGGACAAGTAGGTGACATAGATACTTTTTCCTTGCGTTCTGTTACGAGACGGAAGGCTCAAGCGACTCCTAATTTGGTACAAAGTGAGTTTGTTGAATACCAAACATCTAAAAAGCGTATGTCCTTAGAAACGCGTCAACGAAAACGTCAACGCTCTATTGTACAAGAACGCATTATTTTAGGGATTATTTTAGTTTGTATGGCATTATTTTTACTATGGTTATTCCTGTTCTAGTATCTGATTAGGCATGATAGAAAGGCATTTACACAATCAATGGATAGATTTTTAGTAACAGAACCTTCGGATATGAAGGAACGTGGTTGGGCTGAATTAGATTTCGTTCTCATCAGTGGGGACGCTTATGTGGACCATCCATCCTTTGCTCCTGCGGTTATCGGTAGATACTTGGAATCCAAAGGTTATCGTGTAGGCATTATAGATCAACCAGATTGGAATGATGTAGAGGCTTTCAAAAAACTAGGTAAACCGCGTCTAGCATCCCTTGTTACGGCAGGGAATTTAGACTCAATGCTCAATAAATTTACGGCGGCAAAGAAGATTCGCCGTCAAGATGATTATTCTCCAGGTGGTGAGTCAGGTCATCGTCCAGATCGTGCTACCTTGGTATATGCTAACCGTATGAAGGAGGCTTACAGTGATGTACCTCTTATCATTGGTGGTATAGAAGCGTCTTTGCGCCGCTTTGGTCATTATGATTATTGGTCAGATACGGTACGTCGTTCCATCTTAGTAGATTCCAAGGCAGATGTACTTGTCTATGGTATGGGAGAACTTCAAATCGTTGAACTAGCCGATGCCTTAGATCAAGGTCAATTTAAAGAGTCCTTGCCGTCTATACGCGGTATTTGCTACATGGCAAAGGAAATTCCAACTATTGACTATGTAGAGTGCCCATCGTATGAAGCTATTAAGGTGGATAAGATGGATTTTGCCGATGCATTCCGCATTCAATACGATGAACAAGATCCGTTCTATGGACGTATTGTAGTCCAAAAGCATGGTGATAGATATCTCATTCAGAACACGCCTGCCTTGCCATTGACACAGGAGGAAATGGACGGTGTCTATAACTTGCCATATACTCGAAAGTGGCATCCTAAATACGATGATAAGGGTGGTGTGCCAGCATTAAGCGAAGTTCAATTTAGCCTTGTGAGCCAACGAGGTTGCTTTGGCAGTTGTTCTTTCTGTGCTATTACTAATCACCAAGGGCGTATCATTCAGAATCGTAGTCATGAGTCTTTGATTGAAGAAGCTCATATGATGATCAAGATGGACAACTTTAAAGGGTATATTCATGATGTAGGGGGCCCTACGGCAAACTTCCGCCATCTAGCTTGCGATAAACAAGCTGTCTATGGTGCGTGTAAAGGTCGTACTTGTGCGGCTCCAGAGCCTTGTGAAAACTTGAATACAAATCATGATGACTATATTGCTTTACTGCGTAAATTACGTAAACTAAAAGGTGTAAAAAAGGTATTTGTTCGTTCTGGTTTGCGTTATGACTATGTACTAGCCGATAACAATAAAGACTTTGTGCGGGAACTTTGTGAGTTTCACGTAAGTGGTCAGTTAAAGGTAGCCCCAGAACATGTATCTAAACGCGTTACCAATATGATGGGAAAAGCTGGTAAGGAAGAATTTCTAACCTTTAAGTCTTGGTTTGAAGAGGCGAATAAAAAGCTTGGTAAGAAGCAATATTTAGTACCATATTTTATGAGCTCTCATCCAGGTTGGGCGTTAGAGGATGCTATTGAATTGGCGGAATTTTTACGAGACCACCATATGTACCCTGAGCAAGTACAGGATTTTATCCCTACACCGGGTAGTCTTTCTACTTGCATGTATTATACGGGCATTAATCCACTAGATGGAAAGCCTGTATATGTTGCTAAAAAGGGTCGAGATAAAGCAAAACAGCGCGCATTGATGCAGTTTAAAAATATTGAAAACTATGACCTTGTTAAAGAGGCTCTCATAGAAGCTAATCGACGTGATTTAATTGGCTTTGGCCCGGAATGCTTAATTCCACCCCGACCAATTGGTGGAAATTCTAAGCGTATTAGCCAATCTAGTAAATTCCGTAATGGCAAACGAGATTGCGAACCTAGGAATCAATGCCGGACTGCCAAAAGGCGTAGTAGAGATGTGACTAAAGTTCGTACATCTAATAAAAGTTTTGGTGGTCGTTACATGTAGGGAGTAGCTTTAGCTACTCTCATTTTAAGATACTTTATGTCTTATGGGAGGCATATATGAAACGATGGATTGCTCCGAGCATCTTAGCATTATTTGTGGTAGGAATGTTGATTTATGGTATAAACTTTTACCAACAAGAACAAATAGAACAGGCCAAAGAGCCTATTCGTGGTGAAATTATAGTCTATACGGACTTACCTAATACTTTGACAGCTATGCTTGCTGAGCGTTATGAAGAGGAACAAAAGGTAAAAGTCACTGTAATGCCTCTTACAGAGGAACAAATGTCGCAACGGTCGGCTTCTACAGTGGCTGATACTTCTGGTGATTTGGTGCTAACTTCTGAAGATAATCTCGTAATTGGTGCCAATGCAGGTAAATATATGCCCATCGTCAATGAACGTATTGACGAGGTACGTGATAATCTAAAGGATCCAAATGGCTATTGGGTTGGTATTTGGTACGATCCCATCGTATTTGTTCAGAATGATACCTTCCATAATGGCATTGGTAAATATATTACTACATGGGATACATTGGGAAAACAAGGTGATTGGTCTATCGTTATGACTGATTTTGTAGCATCTCAGAATGCGGCCAATTTGCTATACAATATGGTAGAGTACAAAGGGGAACCAGAGGCTCTTGAATACTTATATAGTTTGAAGCCCCATGTGGTTCAACATGCTAAATTTTTGTCTACTCCAATACGCTTAACTGCGCTAGGGGAGACAAATATTGGTATTGGTAACTTGTCTGATGCGGCACAATATAGTCATCATGGGTATCCAATTAAGGTCATTTATCCTAAAGATGGTACGTCTTATTATGTGACTGGTGCTGCCGTTTTAAAAAATTCAAAACATAAAGCAGATAGTGTAGAGTTTATTAATTGGTTACTATCTTCTAAAACGGCGAAATATATGGTAGAAAAGAATTTTACTTATATATTTACTAATCCTGAGATGGATGAGCCAAAAGATTCTATAGGGCATGATTTAGTGTTATGGCCTGTGAATGGTGGTTATACCCTAGAAGGTAAAAAGTTATTGTTAAATCATTGGGTTAGCCAGGTACGATTCCGTAAGGACTAAGTCAGTTGTATAAATCCAAGAAATAAAAAAGAATCTAGTGACGAAAGGATATGGAATGGGGAAAAAATTAGGATATGTTAGCCTAGGTTGTGCTAAAAATTTAGTAGATACAGAGGTAATGTTAGGATTATTGCGAGATAATGGCTATTCAATTACAGAGGACCTAAGCGAAGCAGATCTTATCGTTGTAAATACCTGTACTTTTATTGAAAAAGCTAAGGCTGAGTCTATTAATACCATCCTTGAGGTTGCTCAATATAAGGAAGATGGCCTTTGTAAGGGCCTTATTGTAGCAGGTTGTCTTAGCCAACAATATCAGGATGAATTATTCCAAGAAATTCCTGAAATTGATGCATTAATCGGTACCGGTGCATGGGATCAAGTTATGGTAGCCGTTGATGCTATTGAGCACGGCAATCGCAGTTGTATCATGGAAAATATTACGAATATCTATGATGAGCGCATGCCTCGTATTCAAACAACACCTCGTTACAGTGCATATGTAAAAATTGCGGAAGGCTGTAACAATGGTTGTACCTTCTGTATTATTCCAAAGGTGCGTGGTGCATTCCGCAGTCGTACTATCGAGTCTATTAAGGCTGAAGTGGAACGATTGGCTGCGACCGGGGTTAAGGAAGTTGTCCTTATCGCTCAAGATACAACGAGCTATGGTATCGACCTTAATGCTGGTAAACCATTATTGACGACATTGTTAAAAGAATTAACAACTGTAGAAGGCATAGAATGGATTCGCATGCTATACCTATATCCGACATTTTTCTCTGATGAATTGTTAGATATTATCGTTAATGAGCCAAAGCTTTGTAAATATGTAGATATTCCATTGCAACATGTTAATAACGATATTTTGAAACAAATGAATCGCCGAGACGATCGCAATGATATTGAGCGCTTGCTTAAGAAGATTAGAAATGCACCGACTCATATTACATTGCGCACATCTATCATCGTTGGATTTCCTGGTGAAACAGATGAACAATTTGAGGAACTTTGTGACTTTGTAAAAGAAATCAAATTCGATAATATGGGCGTATTTACGTATTCTCAAGAAGATGGTACACCAGCTGGTGCTCGTGAAGACCAAATACCAGAAGAGGTCAAAGAAGAGCGTTATCACGTTCTTATGTCCATCCAAGCTGCTATCTCTGAAGAGAACAATCGCAATTTAGAAGGTACCATTGATTATGCGATGGTAGAGGAAATCGAAGAAGGTGAACATGATACATTGCTTGCAAAAGGCCGTTTGAAATCTCAAGCACCTGATGTAGACGGTAATATGTACATTGAAGACTGCGGTGAAGACATTCAACCTGGTGATATTCTTAAGGTACAAGTAGAGCAAGGCTTTGCTTATGATGTAGTAGCTACGGTTGTAGAATAATACACAGTTCGATACATTCGATTGTGGAGGTGATCTGATGATTGTAGAACTTATTTCTACAGGCTCAGAATTATTGCTAGGTGATACAGTAAATACGAATGTATCATGGCTAGCACAAGAGTTAAATAAATTAGGATATACCATTGCCCATCAATCGGTGGTAGGTGATAATCCGAAACGAATGGCTGAAGTTTTTCAGCTCGCTAGTACGAGGGCTGATATCGTTATTAGTACTGGTGGATTAGGACCTACGCAGGGTGATATTACACGTAATGTACTTGCCGATTCAATTGGCAGACCTATTGTGTTTAATCAAGAGGCCATGAACGAGCTTGAAAGGTTTTTTAAAAGTGTAAACCGTACTATACCCGATGCGAGTCGGCGAGAAGCACAATTACCAGAAGGGGCGAAGGTATTATATAACCCTGTTGGAGTTGCTCCAGGTGTAGTCGTTGAAGATGGCGACACTACGTACATACTTTTACCTGGACCTCCTGGAGAAATGAAGGGGATGTTCCACGAGAGCGTAGTACCTTATTTAGATAATCGCTTTGGTTCGCAAGGTGTTGTTACATCCTATCGTTATGGCGTATATGATATTCGTGAAATTGATTTAGAAAGCACCTTGATGGATCTAATTAAGAAGCAATCTAATCCGACCATAGCTTTGCTCATTAAAAAGGGCTACATTGAGGTTCGCATCACTGCTAAGGCTGAAACATTAGAAGCGGCCCAAGACCTGCTTAATCCTTGGGATGCAATCATACGAGAACGCTTAGGCTCTCGCATAGGTCGCAACTTAACGATTTCTATGGAGGAAACATTAGGTCGAACCTTGTTAGAGGAACATAGTACTATTAGTACTGCTGAATCATGTACATCAGGATTGGTTGGTAAATTACTGACTAATGTCAGTGGCAGTAGTGAGTACTATATGGGTGGTGTCATTTCGTATAGTAATGATGTGAAACATCGTGTTTTAGGTGTACCACAAGATATGTTAGATACATATGGCGCTGTTAGTGAACAAGTGGCTAAGGCTATGGCAGAGGGGGCACGAACTGTTGGCCAAACAACATATGCTGTTTCTACAACGGGGATAGCCGGTCCTGGTGGAGGAACTCAAGAAAAGCCCGTTGGACTAGTGTGGTTTGGTGTTACTGGTCCACATGGCACAGTGGCCCATAAAGCTAATTTAATTGGCAATCGAGAAGATATTAGACAAAGTGCGGCAGAGCTAGCACTATACTATGTTTATACTTATATAACAGAAAAGGGGAAATAAAATAATGGCTGTAGATGGCAGACAAGCAGCGTTGGATAACGCGTTAAAACAAATTGAAAAAGACTTTGGTAAAGGCGCTATTATGCGCCTTGGTGAAGCAGCAGATCGCATGAATGTAGAGGTTATCTCCTCTGGTTCTCTTGCAATCGATATCGCTGTTGGCGTGGGTGGTTTCCCTCGTGGCCGTGTAATTGAAATCTACGGTCCAGAATCTTCTGGTAAAACAACAGTGGCTCTTCACGCTGTAGCAGAAGCGCAAAAACAAGGTGGCATTGCAGCTTTTATTGATGCAGAACATGCGATGGATCCTGTATATGCTCGTAACTTAGGTGTAGATATTAATAATCTATTGATTTCTCAACCAGATAATGGTGAGCAAGCTCTTGAAATTACAGAAGCTCTTGTTCGCAGTGGCGCTGTAGATATCGTCGTAGTTGACTCCGTTGCAGCTTTGGTTCCTAAAGCTGAAATCGAGGGTGAAATGGGCGATGCTCACGTTGGTTTACAAGCTCGTTTGATGAGTAAAGCATTGCGTAAATTGACTGGTATTATCAGCAAATCTAAAACGGTTGTTATCTTTATCAACCAATTGCGTGAAAAAGTAGGCGTAATGTTTGGTAACCCTGAAACAACAACTGGTGGTCGTGCATTGAAATTCTATTCCTCTGTACGCCTCGATGTTCGTAAGGGTGAATTGATTAAGGCTAATAATGAAAATGTAGGGGCCCGTACAAAGGTTAAGGTTGTTAAGAACAAGGTGGCACCTCCATTTAAAACTGCTGAATTTGATTTGATGTATGGTCAAGGGATTTCCAGAGAAGGTACTCTTATCGATATCGGTACTAATATGGAAATTATCAAAAAATCTGGCGCGTGGTATTCCTATAATGGGGAACGGATGGGACAAGGTAAAGAAGCGGCAAAACAATACCTCTTCGATAATCCTCAAGTAGCTGAAGAAATCGATCGTATCATTCGTGATACATTAGCAGCTGAACCAGAAACATTCGATGTTGTTGGCGAAGATGCTACACCAGAAGAAGATTAATCGATATAGCATATAAAAAAGGGCTACTGTGTAGCCCTTTTTCATTGAGGTTATTATGATAGACGATATGTTTACAGAAGAGGAAAAGCAGGCTGCGTTAGATCAAGCCTATCGATTTCTTGCACAGCGCTTTTTAAGCTCTTATGAGCTGCGCCAAAAGATGAAACGAAAACAGATTTCATCGGAGCTCATTGATTATGTAGAAGAACGATTGATTTACTATGATTACATTAATGATGAACGTTTATCTGAGCAGGTATTAGCCTATTTGATGAAAGAACAGAAATACGGTGCTTATATGATTAAGCAAAAAATGAAACTTCGAGGACTTGCGATTCCTCAAGAAATTTCTGCTTATGATGAGGTAAAAGCTGCTTATCGGGTGGTAGAAAAAAAATTTGGATCTATTCTCAATGAAGAGAAGACTCCTCGGGTAAAAGTTTTTAGTTTTCTCAAATACAGGGGGTTCTCAACAAGCACAATTCAAGTTGTATGCAATGATTTTTATGAATAAATTCTGCTTTTGGAGAGGCCTTGGTAGGCTTGTAAAATCTTGACAGAAAGGGCTTTGAAGTCTAAAATTAATAATAGCCTTATTTATTTATATGATGATATGGCTAATTGATAATTTAATGCATAAAGGGCATAAAAAGGAGCA
>CABQQJ010000010.1 GCA_902466275.1 uncultured Veillonella sp.
GAGCTCCTCTCAACAAAGGCCTTATGGAATGTATTTTTACAAACATCCGGGCAGAGGACTGATACGTTTTCATTCGCGCCATCCCCTGCCGGATCTCCCTTCTTACAGATTCTGAACAATTATTGTTCGAACTTCGGAGCAATCAGATTATCCAGATTGAATGTCTTCTCCCATTCTTCCTGTGTGAGTAGCTTACGTTCGACAACCACTATCTGATGGAGGGATTTGCCTGTATGGTATGCTTCGTGCGCCATTTCAGAACACACCTTATATCCCAGATGTGGCTTCAGGAGAGTCACAATACCGCAGGAATGCATTACCATCTCTGCAGTTCGATCGGAATTAGCTGTAATGCCATCAATGCATTTAGTTCGGAGTGTGTTACAGGCATTCGTCATCACCTTGAGTGAGGTGAACAGCGCAAAGGTGATGACCGGCTCCATAACGTTAAGCTCAAGCTGACCAGCAGATGCCGCCAGCATCACTGTGGTGTCCAGCCCCTGAACCAGGAAGCAAGACTGGTTTGTTACTTCCGGGATAACGGGGTTAACCTTACCAGGCATAATGGAAGAACCAGGTTGACGAGCAGGTAATTTCAATTCCCCGATACCACAACGAGGGCCAGATGCCATCAAACGGAAATCGTTAGCCATTTTAATCAATACGAGAGCAGTAACTTTCAAACCGCTGGAGATATCTGCAAAGATATCTGTATTGTTGGTAGCATCAATTAAGTTTTCCGCAGTGTAGAATGGTTCGCCTACTACTTCACTAAGTTCATATGCTACATCATGAATATAATTAGGTTCAGCATTAAGGCCTGTACCAACTGCAGTGGCACCCATGTTGATTACATGTGCACCTTCAACGGCAGATTTAATACGTTTAATACCACGACGAATACCAGATGCATAAGCACCCATCTCTTGTCCCAACGTAATAGGCACCGCATCTTGCAAATGAGTACGCCCCATTTTTAAAATTTCACTATATTCTTCAGCTTTTTTCTCAAGCTCATCAACAAGACGTTGCAAAGCTTCAAGTAACGGTTTAGATTTCAAAATTGCACAAACTTTAATCGCTGTTGGAAAAGCGTCATTTGTAGATTGTGCCATGTTACAGTGATTGTTAGGGCTTACAATATCATAGCTACCTTTTGGATGACCTAAAATTTCACAAGCACGATTTGCCAACACTTCGTTCATATTCATATTCACAGAAGTGCCAGCACCACCTTGAATTGGATCAACTGGAAATTGGTCAGCAAATTCACCTGCAATAACTTCATCAGCTGCTTGAACAATCGCTTTACCGATAGATACATTGAGACGACCTGTTTTCATATTAGCTAAAGCAGATGCTTTTTTTACCATTGCTAGAGCTTTAATAAAATCTTGGTCTAAATGTTTCCCTGTAATATGGAAGTTTTCTAAGGCACGAATCGTTTGCACACCATAATATAACTCATCCGCTACTTCTAATTCACCTAGGAAATCATGTTCTTTTCTCATAATAGATCCTCTTTCCACTATTTCATATATTAGATGATAGTTTAATGAAACGGTTTTATCTTATGCGCTCATTATAGCATGTATTTTGTATACATAAAAGTTATTTCATGTATTCCGAATAAACAATATTCTATACAATATATTATTTCATAAATAATTATTTTTTTGTAATTATCTCCATATTATCTCCATATTTATAAGTGCTCTGTTTTTATCTTTGATTGGTTTAAATATTACACGCCCTATAGTACAATAATATAAACTATGTAAGTAAGGAGTAACTATGATTAACAATCACATGCTGCGCATAGGTGCGCTCTTTTTATTAACCGTTTTATGCTACGGCTTTTATAATGCCTATTTGCCAATCACTGATCCGGTGGAGTCCAACTATGTTCTCTCCGCCATCACCATGCTAAAACATAACTCATGGATATCCCCCATGATATATGATCACGTATGGTATGATAAACCACCGCTCACCTATTGGGCACTTATGATTACGTACAAACTTTTTGGTATATCAGACTTTACATCTCGTATACCGAATACGCTTGTTGCGGGAGCTAGTGTGGCCCTAATGTATCATATAACTTACCGCATGTCTAAAAACACCTTTGCCGGTGTACTTTGTGCGATTTTATTAATGAGTACACTACAGTTTTGGTACATATCTCATGCAGTTATAACCGATGGATTTTTATTTTTCTTCACCTTAGCTATATTTGGATATAGTTATTTGGCATTTACCAATAATGACAAGTCAGCTATGGTGAAAGCTTACATTGCTGCTGCCTTAGCTGTAATTACCAAAGGACCTATAGGCATCATCTTACCTGGTCTAATATTACTTATTTATGTATGTGCACGCTACGCAATCCATAGAAAGGATGAAATCTATCAACTTTCAAAGGATATAAAATTACTATTTAATCCCTTCGGACTATTAGTCTTTATAGCGATAGCTAGCCCTTGGTATATTGCTATGTATTCCATTCACGGTGAGCAGTTTATTTCTGGCTTCTTAGGGCTACACAATGTTGATCGAGCCCTTATATCTGAACATCCTAAATTTAATGTATGGTATTACTATCTATTAATTGTGCCCCTTTCACTATTACCATGGACACCTGTAATAGTCTATCATTTAAAAGATATTAACTGGAAAGATGATTTTGATCTATTAGGTATTATATGGTTTATAGTTATAGTTCTATTCTACTCTCTAGTAGCTACAAAGTATCTAACCTACACATTACCTGCCATTATCCCTTGTATAATATGGGCGGCCGTAAAAATTTGTGAATTAGTTACTGACAAAGAAACCGGTGAATTTACTCAATCATTCAAAAAGTTTAATTATGTAGTTACCCTACCACTAGGTATTTACTACATGATTTTTACATTTGCTACAGCTTTTGATCAAAGTCTTGATAGTAAACCGTTAATCGTAGGTTCCTTTATTATAGTATGTATGATTTTAATCGGTCGATACTACATAACATCATTTTTCAAACTAGCAATATATGCTTTAGTTCCACTAATTACGTTGTACTCGGTTATTACGATTACAGTACCACCAATATTGTTTAATCAGTCTGGTTTACAGTTCAAAGCATTCATCGAAGATACATCAAAACCAATATATGTATATGGCAATTACTATACTTCCATTGTATATTACATGGACACTACACCTACCCAAGTTTTCGTAGATACAACTGATGATTCTATATGGACCGAAGGCAAAACATTAATGCCTACCATAACTAAAGAAACATTTCTAAAAGATGTATCAAATAATCGTGGTGCCTATGTCATCGTTCCGAAAAAATATGACAAAGACTTTTCTAATGCCTTACCGTATCCAAAGGCAAAATTAGTCAACAAAACAAAACTCGCATCAATTTATAAGCTTCAATAAAAAAAGGCGTACCCATAAGGTACGCCTTTAATATGTCCAGAATTATTTCAATTCTACGGATGCGCCAGCTTCTTCTAATTGAGCTTTCAAAGCTTCAGCAGCTTCAGCAGCTACGCCTTCTTTTACAGGTGCAGGAGCGCCGTCAACGATAGCTTTAGCTTCTTTCAAGCCAAGACCAGTTGCTTCACGAACAACTTTGATTACGTTGATTTTGGATGCGCCAGCATCTTTCAAGATTACGTCGAAGGAATCTTTAGCAGCGCCGCCTTCAGCACCACCAGCAGCTGCTACAGCTACAGGAGCTGCTGCAGTTACGCCAAATTCTTCTTCGATTGCTTTTACAAGATCATTAAGTTCAAGGATTGTTGCTTCTTTCAATTCAGCAACGATGTTTTCAATGTTCAATGCCATTTTAGATTTCCTCCATAAATTAGTTTATAGTGCCAGCCTCAAGCGGCCAACGAATACTTTGCAAAAAATATTATTCTGCAGGTTTTGCTTCTGCAACAGCTTTGACAGCGTATGCAACATTGCGAACAGGAGCTTGCAATACGGAAAGCAACATGGAAAGCATACCTTCGCGGTTTGGAAGAGATGCAATTGCTTTAACACCTGCTGCGTCCATAACTTCGCCTTCAACGATACCAGCTTTAACTGTTACAACTTCTTTTTCAGTTGCTTTGATGAATTGTTCGATTACACGAGCAGGTGCAACAGCATCGTCTTTAGAAGTAGCCAACGCAGTTGGACCTTCTAAATGCTCAGCGAAACCTTCAAGATTCAATTCGTTTGCAGCGATACGAGTCAAAGTATTTTTGATTACTTTGTATTCAACACCTTCAGCCAACATTTTGCGACGAAGATCAGTTGCTTGCGCAACAGTTAAACCAGAGTAACCAATCAATACAGCACCTTTTGCTTCAGAAAGAGTTTCTTTCATTTGAGCAACGATTGCTTTTTTTGATTCAGTGACAGCCATTAGATTACCTCCTTATAGATTTTTTGGTGCTCTATGTACTATCTTAGCGTAAAAACGACCCCATCGCACGCGATGAGGTCGTAACTAGTCCTAGGTTGTTCTAGTGTCAGCCTCAGCGGGCGGATTTTCATCCATTATACATACCAGCCGTCTACAGCTAAGAGACATATGTGATTATTGCTCTTTTGTAACGTTGCTCAATTTGAACACGTTCAAAGGCACACCAGGGCCCATTGTAGCGGACAAGGTTACAGATTTAATGTATTGACCTTTAGCTGCTACAGGTTTAGCCTTGATAATAGTATCAACGATTGTACGGTAGTTGTCAAGTAATTTTTCTTCATCGAAAGATGCTTTACCGATAGAGCAAGAGATAATACCTGCTTTATCAGTACGGTATTCGATTTTACCAGCTTTGATTTCGTTTACTGCACGAGCAACGTCTGGAGTTACTGTACCAACTTTAGGGTTTGGCATCAAGCCTTTAGGACCCAAGATTTTACCAAGACGGCCAACTTGACCCATCATGTCTGGTGTAGCAACTACTACGTCGAAGTCGCTCCAACCACCTTGGATTTTAGCTACTAACTCTTCAGAACCTACGAAATCTGCACCAGCTTCTTCAGCTGCTTTAATATTGTCGCCTTTTGCGAATACAAGAACGCGTTTAGTTTTGCCAGTACCATGAGGCAATACTACTGCACCACGAACTTGTTGATCAGCGTATTTAGGGTCGACATTCAAGTTGAAAGCGATTTCAACTGTTTCATCGAAATTTGCAGTTGCAGTTTTCTTAACCAACTCAATTGCTTCTACTGGTTCGTAGAATTTACCAGCTTCAATAAGTTTTACTGCTTCAGCGTATTTCTTACCTACTTTTGCCATTATAATATCCTCCTTATGTGGTCAAACGGGAATTCCCTCCCACCGATTTGCGCCTTATGCGCAAGTCGTACGCTTATTAGTCAACGATTTCAATGCCCATGCTGCGAGCAGTACCTTCTACCATGCGCATACCTTGTTCTACGGTATTAGCATTCAAGTCAGGCATTTTCAATTCAGCAATTTCACGAACTTTATCGCGACCTACTTTTGCTACTTTATCACGGTTAGGTACACCAGAACCTTTTGGAATACCTGCAGCTTTTTTCAACAATACTGCAGCTGGTGGAGTCTTAGTGATGAAGTCGAAGCTACGATCTTCATATACGTTAATAACTACTGGGATAATTAAGCCAGCTTGTTTAGCAGTACGTTCGTTGAATTCTTTTGTGAAAGCAACGATGTTAACACCTGCTTGACCTAGTGCAGGACCAACTGGTGGTGCTGGAGTAGCTTTAGCGGCTTCAATTTGTAGTTTTACTTGTTTAACTAATTTCTTAGCCATGGGTAATTAAACCTCCTATGCTTATACTGTGGTGGTAACGGATATACATCCTCCCACTGGCAACCAAAATCGATTGCTCTTTTTAGAGTTATATTTATATATTAAAGAGCTTTCTCAATTTGAGAGAACTCTACCTCTACCTCGGTATCTCGGTTGAACATTTCCACGTTAAGTTTCAATGTTCCTTTTTCAGGGTTAAGTTCGGTAATAACACCTAGTTTATCTTCAAAGGCACCGGACGTAATGCGAACCGTTTCACCAACTTCTACATCAACGTTAATGGTTGGTTTCTTATCCAAGCCCTGAGACTTAAGTATATGTTCTACTTCGGAATCAGAAAGTGGAACTGGTTTTGTAGCAGAGCCAACGAAACCTGTTACACCTGGCGTGTTGCGTACAACATACCAAGAACGGTCATTAACTTCCATTTCCACCAATACATACCCAGGAAATATCTTACGTTTTACTACTTTTTTAACCCCATCTTTTTCATCTATTTCGTCTTCAAGAGGCACCAAAATTCGGCTGATCACATCTTGTAGCCCCATAGATTGAACTTTAAGTTCAAGAGTGGTTTTAACTTTATTTTCGTAGCCTGAATAGGTATGAATTACATACCACTTCTTATCTGCTTCCATGTAATGGCCCCCTTATCCAACAAAGTGCAACAACGTATTAAAAAGTTGGGCAAAGAGTCCATCAAGCACAGAAATAATCAAAGCGATGAATATGGTCACTAAGAATACTACTATTGTGTAATTGATAAGCTCTTTTTTTGTTGGCCAGACTACTTTTTTTAGTTCAGCTTTCACACCGCGGAAGAATTTTCCAAATCCACCACGCTGCTGCACTGCTGAGTTAGACTTTGCCATTGTTTCACATCCTCAAATCAACAGGTAATGAATGATAAGAATTATTTTGTTTCACGGTGTAATGTATGTTTACCGCAGAATTTGCAATATTTCATCATTTCAATACGATCAGGATTGTTCTTTTTATTCTTGTTCGTTTGATAGTTGCGTTGTTTGCAATCTGTGCAAGCTAAAGTAATGGCATTACGCATCCGGATACACCTCGCTTTATATTTACTAATCTGTCTCTTGTACTCGAAAACGCTCGACTACATACTAAAAAACTATATCATACGTAGCAAGCGATGTCAAGAAATTAAGCAACTCAAAAAAGCCAGGCACGTATGCCTGACATGGATAGTATAACAGACAATGGCGCCCCTTGTCTACCCAAAGAACGCCATGTCATATTAGCTTATAGTTAGCTTATATGTCTATATATTATATTTACATATTTACTATTACTGCTTAGTTTATTACTGTTTCTTTGTGAAAGTTACTTTCACGATTTGCCAGAAGAAGGCCAATGCCCCCAATATCATGATGGTATCGCCAACCATGCGAAGCCAACGCAAATTTTGTAACAATGGTTGTTGCATAAAGTCTTCGCTGCGAGCGAGCCATAAGCCTTGTGTTACACTTGCCCAACTTTGAATCAAGCCGATTGGTAATAGGCTGATAAGAACCATTAACGCAAGGCCCCAATTCAATGCCCAGAAACCAAATTTCATCAACTTGTCGTTAAATTCTACCTCAGGTCGAATATAACGAGCGATGAGGAATACAAAGCCTAAACTCAAGAACCCGTATACGCCAAACAACGCCGTATGAGCATGAACAGCTGTCGTATTTAGACCTTGAATGTAGAATAAGGAAACCGGCATATTGATTAGGAAGCCGAAGATACCGGCCCCTACCAAGTTCCAGAAGGATACGGCAATATAGCAATATACAGGCCATTTTAATCGATGCATCCACGGTGCACTATGAAGACGTGTATAATTTTCAAACGCTTCATATCCCAAGAGAACAAGAGGCACTACTTCCAATGCGGAGAACGATGCCCCTGTGGCCACGATAGTCGATGTAACACCGGTGAAATAAAGATGATGGAATGTACCAGGGATACCGCCGATAAGGTAAATAGCACCGGACGAAATCGCTGCTATGGTACCTGCACGATAGGATACGAGACCAAGAGTTACGAAAATAAAGGCCATCAACGTAGTAGAGAATACTTCAAAGAAGCCTTCTACCCAAAGGTGAATAACCCACCAACGCCAGTATTCCATGATTGCCAAATGGCTGTGTTCCCCGTAGAAAAGACCTGGGCCATAGAAAATACCGACCATCACAACGGAGAAAATAAAGGCGGCAATAAGGTTTTTATCCCCTTTATTTTTGAAAGCACCAATGATGCTGCGCACCATGAGTACAAGCCAAAATAGAATGCCGATATATTCAATCCATTGCCATACGCGCCCCAACTCGATAAACTCATATCCTTGGTGACCCAAGTAGAAGTTTAGAGACGCCGGAATCTCATGAGCAACACCTAAATATGTACCTGTAAAGGAACCCACTACCAACACAACGAGTGCCCAGAACAAAATATCCACGCCCAATTTTTGGAACTTAGGATCTTTACCGCCATTAATAATCGGCGCCAAGAATAAACCGGCACTCAAGAATGCCATCGCAATCCAGAACAAGGATGCTTGAATATGCCAAGTACGAGCAATAGAATATGGGAAATACTGCGCCAATGGAATGCCATAGAAAGCCTGTCCTTCTACGGTGTAGTGCGCAATGATACCACCCATACCAAGTTGGAGTAAAAATAATGCCAAAATCGTAAATAAATATTTTCCTAAAGACCGTTGAGACGGTGTGAGATGCAATTTGGAAATTGGATCTTCCGCAGGCGGTGTTAATTCATGTTCATCTTGTTTGCGACCGAATGCCCACATCCATACGACAATACCAATACCACAAAGTAAAATAATAACACTCACAACAGACCAAGCTACGCTTTCCGGTGTTGGATTATGATCTAACAATGGCTCATGAGGCCAATTGTTGGTGTATGTTGCATCTGTACCAGGACGTTGAGTCGATGCCATCCACGTCGTCCAGAAGAAGAATCGTGCCATATCAATACGATCTTTTAATTCTGGCAACGTATTGTCTTTCATCGCAAAATGATCGCGTGTTTCGGACAATTTAGGGTTATCACCATAAAGTTCAATAAAATATTGTCCGGTTAAATTCATCGCTGTAATACGTTCCGGTGAAAGCACAACAGTTCCATCTTCACGAACAGCACTGTTAAAGTACTCTGCTTTAACTGCTTCTTTAACAGCCGCTTTCTGCACATCACCTAACTGTTCATAAAGAACACCAAAAGCTTCTTGAGACTTGATATCAAGCATTACGGACACTTCTTTGTGCAACCAATCAGCTGTCCAATCCGGGGCTTGATATGCGCCATGACCTAGTACGGTCCCTACAGATTGACCACCTGTAGATTGCCAAGCCGATTGACCATGTAAGATATCATCCTTAGTGAACAAAACCTGTCCATCTTGAGATACATACGCGGTTGGTACCGGTGGCGCTTGATGATATACATCAGTACCCAAATAGCCAAGAATAGAGAATCCAATAATAAGAACTGCTACTACGGCTATCCAATACTTTTTGTATTCGCCCATCACATTACCTCCTTTTCTATAAAAGCACAAAAAGAGAGCCTATGCTCTCCTTATATATAATATACACTAATTTTATAAATAAAGTTGTATCTAAGGTTACAATATATTAAAATTTCTTCTCAATTTGTATCAATAGTATGATTATCCTTTGAAGCCTGAATACAACGTATATGTCACATTACAAAATCATCATTGTTTCAATATATTAGTGATTCAATCCTATACTCTTAATCATCAAAATATATAAAATAAAAGGGACCCAACGGGTCCCTTTTATTGAATCTAAAATTCAATTATATAGCTAATGTATCGATACATTGAGCTATAAGCTTGTATTAACCTTCGATTTCTGTTACTACGCCAGCGCCTACTGTATGGCCACCTTCGCGGATCGCGAAGCGAAGACCTTCTT
>CABQQJ010000011.1 GCA_902466275.1 uncultured Veillonella sp.
GACTGACCAATGGTCAGTCCCTTTAGTTTATTCTTCACTTTGATTGTACGGTAGTCGCACGGTAAACGTAGTTTTTACTTGAGGTTCACTAGTGGCTGTTACTGTGCCGTGGTGCAAGCTAATAACTTTGTTTACAAAGTACAGGCCAAGGCCAATACCGTGGTTTGATTTTTTATTACGGGATTGTTCCGTTTGATACATGCGGTCCCAAATGTGCTCTAGATTTTCTTGCTCGATACCGATACCATTATCTGACACGGTAATAACGAGTTCATGATTTACGCGTTTTGCTGAAATATCGATGGTAGTATTTGTGAACTTAATAGCATTATCCACTAAGTTTGTAATAGCTCGACGCAAGGATACTTCGTGAGCCGTCATGCGTAAATTTGGCTCAATTTGAGATGTTATGGAGATTTGCTTTTCTGTGTTTTCTGCACAAAGTCGAGTATAGTCATGAACCATATTCGTCAGCATCCCTGATACATCTACAGGGGCGAAGGTAAGATCTTGTGCATTCTCCAGGCGAGCTACGTCAAGTAACTGGCTAACAAGATTTGTCATAAACTTAGCTTGTTCTAAGATATGTGTCAAACCTTCCCTCAAATCGTCTTCGGTACGTCCATATTTTAAAGCAAATTCACTTTCTGCTTTAATAACCGCAATCGGTGTGCGCAACTCGTGTGAAACGTCAGAACTAAACTGTCTTTCACGGTTTGAAGAATCTTCAAGACCTGAAATCATGCGATTGAATGTAGTAGTTAGTTCATAGATTTCATCCTTCGCAGTGCGCGGTGGAATGTCGATACGGCGGCTCAAGTCGTTGTTCTTACCGATAACTTTAGCTGTTTTGGTCAAGGTTCGAACTGGTTTAAGTCCTTTCTTGATAAAGAGATAACCACCTAGTGAGGAGATTAGTAAGAATATGACATCTCCTAATAGTAAGCTGTATAAAAGGTTTTCAGTCTTTTTAGACGCTGTTTTTACCTTTGTAACGGCACGCAAAATACCACGATAATTCGGTTCGTTAACCGGTGTATCGTAGTAGTAGAAGGTGTCATCACCAACAGCGATTTCTCCAACCTGTCCTAAGGAAAGGACTGTTTGGTTTGGGAAGCCGTCTGGTAAGGCGCCTTTAATAATATAGCCGTCTTGGGTGGAAACAAAGAAGAATGTATTATCTTGGTACGGTTTAAACTTGCGGATATCCGTAGCCATAATCATCGCTTGCTGCTGCAAACGTTCTCGTACTTCCTTGTTATCGGACTCATGTGTATATGCATAAATCCATGCGGAAGCAACCATCAAAATGATGAGCAAAAAGATGGTATACCAAGACATAATTTTAAAGGTTAGGGGCAGCCGATTAAATAAATCGGTGGCTGCCCCAGACATGGTATCTAGATCTCGGTGAGGATCATTAGTTTTCTGTTTTGAGGACATACCCTACTCCACGAACCGTTTGAATGAGTTTTACATTCTCATCGGTATCGATTTTTTTGCGCAAATCTTTAATGTATACGTCGATAAGGTTAGAGTAGCTTTCATAATCGTATTCCCAAACATGGTCAAGGATTTGTTGACGAGATAATACGATATTTTCGTTACTTGCTAAATAGAATAATAGGTCGAATTCTTTTGCAGTCAATGTAATTGTTTCGCCGTCGCGTTTAACAGTACGTTGAGGAACATTGATGGTAAGTGGACCTACATGGATATCGTTTTGTGCATGACGCGCATTACGACGAGCCAATGCATAAATACGAGCAGTTAACTCCTCAAGATCGAAAGGTTTTACAAGGTAATCATCTGCGCCAGTATTAAGGCCTGTAACTTTATCTTGTAAGGAATCTTTTGCAGTTAAAAGCAATACAGGTGTTGTATTACCGTCGTTACGCATTTGTGCAAGAGCACTGATACCATCGAGGATTGGCATCATAATATCCATTACGATAACGTCATAGCTAGATGTGTTAACGTAATCGATCGCTTGTTGCCCGTTAAAGCATGTATCAACTGTCATATTTTCTGCACGTAAATATTTAGCCGTGATACCATTCAGCATTTCTTCGTCTTCTACAAGTAAAATTTTCATTCTCTGTTCTCCTTATGTATGATTTAAAAATATAGCTCTCCAACTACATTAATTATAGTCATTATATATATATAAACTTCCTTTTTTTGAAAGCCACAACACCATATAAGGTGACTATATATATAATATTATATAACTTATTTATCTATTATCATACCTTATACAATGGGAATGAGCAAAAGATGAATGTACATGCGAGTTTACAAGACGTTTCTTCATTTTTGAAAGCCTTAAAAATGGTGAAAGACTGAAACTTAATGAATTCTGCTAATGAATGAAGATGAACTATATCGAAGATTGCCGTATGCGCATAGATGAGGATGATTTTATCGATTTTAGATGATGTGCGATAAATCACTAAAAAAACTTATGATAATTATTATCACAGAAATAAATGCTTGTTATGAACGGAGAAATACGATAATTTTCGATGATTAAATTCGAGGTAAATTTAGTAGGAATTTAATGGATATTAATTATTAGGAATGGTTAGCAATAATTAAAAAGCTAGTGTTTATGCGAATTCTATAGATACCAAAGGAAATAAAAAAGTAGAAAAATTTCGGAACCGAATTACTTTCGTAAAATTCTTAACTTCTTGTAAAAATTATTCATATAGGTATTTTTTTGACTCCTCTTTTTACCTTAAAAATACTAAGTGAAATAAATTATCAATTAGATTAATCAAAATTAATTATGCATAATAGGGTTTAGACATGACCTGAAATGCTCTCTATAATTATAGGTAAAGGAATAAGAAAAATCGCATAAGTATGGGGTTTTTCTTGAAAGAAAAATGATTAGGTTATCAAAAATTTTTATAAGTTTTTGAAATGAGATAGTCTAACAAGTTTTCTTATTAATAGGTAGTTATGAGGAGGTCATTATGGAACAGTTTGATGTTCTAGTAGTAGGTAGCGGTGGCGCTGGTCAACGCGCGGCTCTTGAAGTTGGTCGTCGCAAAGGCTTAAATGTAGCTCTTATTACTAAAATTTTCCCAACTCGCTCTGCAACAGCAATGGCGCAAGGCGGTGTAAATGCATGTTTGAACAACGTTGCAGCTGAAGATACAGTTGAAACTCATACTTTTGATACTGTAAAAGGCTCTGACTATCTTGGCGACCAAGATGCAATCGAATTCTTCTGCTCTCGTTGTCCAGAAGGCGTACTTGAAATGGACCACATGGGTGCTCCATTCTCCCGTACTGAAGAGAATAAAATTGCGCAACGTAACTTCGGTGGTCAATCCTATCCACGTACTTGCTACTCTGCGGATAAAACTGGTCACGTTATTTTGCACACAACTTACGAACAATGCTTGAAAGAAGGCGTACACTTCTTACAAGAATGGTACCTTTTAGATCTTGTTAAAGACGCAAACGGTCACGTTGGTGGCGCAGTTGTGTGGAACATGAAAGAAGGTCGCGTAGAACAAATTAAAGCAAAAGCAGTTATCTTGTCTACTGGTGGTGCAGGTCGTATTTTCTGGACTCGTACTACAAACCCATTCCTTTCCACAGGCGATGGTATGGCAGCAGCATTCCGCGCTGGTAATGCATTGAAAGATATGGAAATGATCCAATTCCATCCAACTGGTCTTGGTCGTACTGGTATCTTGATGTCTGAAGCGGTTCGTGGTGAAGGTGGTTACCTTCTTAACGCTGAAGGCGAACGTTTCATGAAAAAATATGCGCCTAATAAAATGGAATTGGCATCCCGTGACGTTGTAGCGAAAGCAATCGAAGATGAAATCGCTGCAGGTCGTGGTTTCGGTTCTGGTCTTAACGCATACGTAGTAGCTGACCTTCGTCACTTAGGTCCTGAAGTTATCATTGAAAAACTTCATGGTATCCGTGACTTGGCTATGACTTTCGAACATTGCGATCCATTGACTCAACCGGTACCTATTCGTCCAACATGTCACTATACAATGGGTGGTATCGACGTAGTTGACTACAAAACTTGTGCATGTGAAGTGCCTGGTTTGTTCTCCTCCGGCGAAGCTTCTTGTATCTCCATCCACGGTGCTAACCGCTTAGGTGGTAACTCCTTGGCAGACGGCGTAGTATTCGGTAAAGTATCCGGTGCTGGCGCAGCTGACTATGCTGAAACACATGAACAACCTAACGTAGATGCAGAATTAGCTGCAGCTGCAAAAGCTTGGGAAGCTAAATTCACTGAAGTAACAACTCGTGAAGGCGGTCGTCCTGTAGTTGAAATCCGCGATGCATTGGCTGATGCAATGTGGAATAAAGTAGGTATCTTCCGTAATGAAGACGGTATTACTGAAGCATTAAAAGAAATCGATCAATTGATTGAAGATTACAAAACTTGTTATGTAGGTGACCCTGAACGTACTTACAACATGGCATTCGTTAACTATTGTGAAATCGGTTCCATGTTAACAGTAGCTAAAGCTATTGCTATGGGCGCTTTACACCGTCGTGAATCTCGTGGTGCTCATATCCGTGAAGACCATCCAAAACGTAATGATGAAAGATACTTAAAACATTCTTTGATCAAATTAGGTGCTGACGGTCAATACGAATTAACAGAACGCGACGTAGTGTTCACTAAATACGAACCACAAGAAAGGAAGTACTAAGATGAGACAAATCACCTACCATATTCACCGTTACCAACAAGGTCGCGCGTTTGTACAGACTTTCAAATTCGACTATGAAGCTGACCGTACAATTCTTTGGGGCCTTCAAAAAATTAAAGACACTCAAGATCCAACATTAACATTCTTGGCAGCTTGCCGTTCCGCAGTTTGCGGCGCTTGCTCCATTCGCGTAAATGGCGAAGCAATGCTTGGTTGCGAAGCTAAAATCGACGAATTAACAGAACGTTATGGTACTGATGAATTGACAATTGCACCTATCGGCAACTTCCGCGTTATCCGTGACTTAGTTGTTGACTGGGAAGCAAAAGTTGATCGTTTGAAAACAGTTGCTCCTTGGATTTTCCTTAAAGCAGAATTCAACGAAGGTGACAAAATCGTTCGCCAAACTCCAGCTGACTTCAAAAAATTCGTTGCTGGTACAGAATGTATCCTTTGCGGTTGCTGCGCATCTGAATGTAACAAATTGACTGCACGTCAAGATGACTTCTTAGAACCATATGTATTCACAAAAGCTAACCGTTTCGTATTGGATAGCCGTGATGATGCACCTATGGCTCACATTCAACCTGCATTCGACAACGGTCTTTGGAAATGCGTTCACTGCATGAACTGTATCTCCCGTTGCCCTAAACACTTAAAACCTGCTCAAGATATTTCCAACTTGCGTAAAGAAGCTACAAAAGCTGGTCTTACTAACAGCAAAGGCGTTCGCCATGCAGTTGCTTTCAAAGACGATCTCTACAAAACTGGTCGCTTGAAAGAAGTTTCTATGAGCTTGAAATCTGATGGTGTTGTAGATTCCGCTAAACAAGCATTCTATGCATTGCGTTTGTGGAAACACAGCAAAATCAACCCATTTGAACTTGTAGTACCTCAAAAACCTGTAAACGGTATTGATGGTGTTCGCAGACTTATGAAAGCAGCTGAGGAGGTAAGCAAATAATGAAATACGCATTTTTCCCAGGTTGCGTTCTTGAAAGCGCTGCCAAAGAAGATTACTTAGCAACAGTTGCTGTAGCTAAAAAATTAGGTATTGAGTTGGAAGAACTTGACGGCTGGACTTGCTGCGGCGCGTCCCACGTTCAAGATATCGCTCCAGAAATTACACTTGCTACAAATGCACGTAACATTGCATTAGCAGAAGAAAAAGGTTTGAACCTTTTAACTGTATGTAACACTTGTACTTTGATGCTTCGTGAAGCTAAAAACGAGCTTGATAAAAACGAAAAAGAAAAGAACGAAGTTAACAAAAAATTAGCTCAAATCGGTAAACAATACCGCGGTACAACTGATATTACTCATTTCTTATGGGTATTGATCCGCGATTACGGTTTGGATAAATTGAAAGAAAAAGTTGTTAAACCTTTAACTGGTTTACGTGTAGCTGAATACTATGGTTGCCATATTCTTCGTCCTCAAACTGAATTGGGCTTCGAAGATTATCAAATGCCTACATCCTTAGCAGATTTGATCTCTGCTATCGGTGCTACACCAATCGACTTCTCCCGTAAACTTGATTGCTGCGGTTTCCATGCTGTATACCCTGCACATGATTCCGTAATGCAAATGACTGGCTCCATCAACAAAGATGCAGCTACAGAAGGCGCAGATTGCGTAGTAACTCCTTGCCCACTTTGCCAAATGCAACTTGATATGTTCCAAAAAGAAGCAAAAGAAGTTGTTGGCGGTGGCAAAGATATGCCAATCTTGCACATGTCCCAATTAGTAGGTCTTGCTCTTGGCATTTCTCCTGCTGAAATGGGTATGCCTAAACGTCACTTAACTGATACTGCAGCAGTGACAAAATTTGTAGGTTAATTCGTTTGATTTAGACATGATCAGAGTTGGTCTATATAGTAGTCTGAATCTAAACCTATTATCATAATTACCAGAAGAACCCCCTAGCTTAGGCTAGGGGGTTTTTCTTTTCTATAAATAGATTTTTAGTAATGTTAATGGTAATAAGTTTGGATTTAATTGTACTGAATTATAAATCGTGAAATATATATAAATCGATAAATGTAAAATAAATACAGTAAAATACTAACTTTATAAATAAATTTGATTTTGATATCGATTGATAATTGTAGTATAATAAGTACACAAATTGTATACACTTATATGAGTAATAGCTAATATGTTGTAATTCATAAATTATTATAATGCTATATATACTAGATTATACAATATAAATTTGGGAGATATTATATTGGAAATACTAGTTATTATGCTTTGAGAGGGTGATTAGCATTATAGAGTGTATATACGGGGGGAAAATAATGAATGATATGCTATTAGAATATATCGATCGAATGATTGATCAAGAGACAGAACATCGTGTTTTTTCTGTGGATTTTAACAACAAACAGTACTTTGTAAAACAGGATATAAGTAACCATCGCTCTAGTTGGATTAAGCCCGCACCTAGAGCTTCTTTTGATTATGAGTTTTACAAGATTTCTTTTGTGAATACGCAATTGCCAGTAGCTCCTGTTATTGCTGGTTTTAGAGAACATTATTTTGTTACAGAAGCTTGTGGTAAAACGTTAACATATTATAGCCAATTGCCCGCTCAACATCCAGAGGATGATAGTTTGCAGGATATGTTAAGTCATATTTTTTATATGTTTGGCAAGACATTAGGTCAGTTGCATGATTATGGCTTGAGTCATGGCCGTCCTGCTATGCGCGACATTACCTATGAGCCTGAACTAGATAAGATCACATTGCTCGATTGGGAGAATAGCCGTCGTTGGCCTGAGTTAACACCGCAAGGCTGGGATTTACTCGTCTTCGTTCACAGCTTCCTTCGGGAGGATAATTTATCCATTTCGTATCTATATGCTATGATGAATGGCTATAGCTCAGCTTGTACAGCCCGTGAGACAGTGCTACATATAAAAGAAATTTTACGTAAACATGAATATCTCTTTAAATTCTGTCGCTTATTAAACCCGCTACACTTTGTAGATACTGAAGCAGCTGTAAAAGCACATGACTTTATGCTAGCCTTGAAAACTGAATAGTATTTATCTATTGAGCACAGACCTTAATAATGGTTTATAGTACTTTATAGATTTTCATTGCCTTTTGTGGGCTTATGTAGACCTTTACGGTTGTTAGTTATATTTGTATAGCTAATGACTTGTAAGGGTCTTTTTCTGTATTTATGACAAGTTTATAGAGTGTATGCTCCCGTATTGTTTGTTAGATTTATATAAATACTGTAAGAAGTATAGATTTAAAGTTGTTGTTCTCTGACTTTCACAATGATTACCTTGATTACTCTAGAGGGGGTTGTCGAGAGGGCCCCTCAGGAATATAAGAGGGTGAAAGGAGGTGATACGATGGCTAACATTAAACGCACTAAATTGGTGTTGCGTTTTAACATCGGCACCGAAGATGCGCCGAAGTACAAAGACGTAACCTATACTCGTGTTGCAGAAGAAGCGTCCGACGATAATGTGAAAACCGTTGGTAATGCGCTGGCAGCCTTGTATGACCACAGCTTGTCCGACGTGGTCCGCGTCAATGAAGTATCCTTAGGACATTAAGTGTAGGTTTTCTACCATTTTGTTTTAGGTGATCCAAACACATTTTATTGCTAGATTCGTACATTCTCAGATAGTCGTAAAGAGGTGTAGAAATAGCAAGTCCACACATTCCCATCCTTATTGATATGAATCGAAGATACGTATATTTGTAATCTAACATGTTTACAGCCTATCTAGATTTGATGAACTTGTTTATGAAACGTGAAAGGAGGCGCCCACATGGCGGAAAAACGCGTTGTATATCTTACATTTTCTACGGTCGGTGGTAAAAGCACATCAGTCACAATTAGTGCTCCTCGTGCTGGAATTACTTTACAAGATGCTAAAACAGCGGCTAATGCGCTAGTAGCTAACAAAGTAATCCTTGGTTCTGGTGATGCAGAACTTGCTGCATTTACTACGGCTCGTGAAGTAACAACTCAAACTACTGAATTGCAATAATCGTATACAGTTAAATGGTAAAAAGGCTTTCACCTGTGGTGAGGGCCTTTTTATTATGGTAAAATATAAGGTATACCGAACAGGTATGGTAATAATGAAAATATTATGCCCAAAAAACTGGACATAATGGAACCCATATGGGATTTAAAAGGGGTAAAAACGTGGAATATATTATTTCGTTTATGGAAACTTATGGCTATGCAGCCATGTTTATTGCTATGGTTTTGGAAAATGCTAACATTCCAATTCCTAGTGAAATCGTCCTTGGTTTTGCCGGGTATTTGATCGCTCAAGGCGTGTTTGATATGCATACGACGATGGTCGTAGGTACTTTGGCAGGTATCGTTGGCTCCGTATTATCCTACTGGATGGGTGAGTACGGTGGTCGTCCTTTATTATTGAAATATGGTAAATATGTATTCTTTAATGAACATAAATTTGAATTAGCAGAAAAGATGTTCAATAAATACGGTGGTGCGGCCGTATTCTTTGGTCGTCTTTTACCTGGTGTTCGTACCTTCATTTCTTTCCCAGCAGGTATGGCGCGCTATCCAATGTGGCACTTCATCATTTGGACAGTTCTTGGTACGATTCCTTGGACGATTTTGCTCGTTTACCTTGGCAAGATACTTGGTGAAAATTGGCAAGATCTTATCGAATACAATCATGAATTCTTGATTGTTATGATTGTTGTGTTTGTTATTATAGCTGCAGTACTGGGCTTTAAATATTATCG
>CABQQJ010000012.1 GCA_902466275.1 uncultured Veillonella sp.
TTGTGCTTCTTTCAATACATCTTGATAGCTTAAACCTTCTTCAGACATTTTAGTTAAAATAAAGTTTGTCGTACCATTCATAATACCGATGATCTCAGTAATACGATTGCCCGCTAAGGATTCATATAATGTACGGATGATAGGAATACCACCTAATACAGATGCTTCAAAACGCAAATCCACTCCATTTTTGCTAGCTAAATCTAATAGGTATGGGCCAGATTCTGCTAATAAATCTTTATTCGCTGTTACTACATTTTTCTTGGCCTTTAAAGCGCCTTCTACACAGTCTTTAGCAAAGGTTGTACCACCCATTAATTCCACAACCATTTGAATGGAATTATCTTTTAATACTTCATCAATATCAGTTACATATTGAGCTGTTTCAGGCAATGTAATATGGCTATATTTATCAGGATTACGCACAAAGATTTTAGAAATTTCTACATTAACACCTGTACGATTTCTAATTAACTCAGCATTATCTTGCAACAAATTAAATGTACCTTGTGCAACAGTACCAAAACCTAATAAAGCAATTTTTATAGTGGTCATAATCGTCCTACTCTCTTAATTAGCCTATGCTTGGCCTAAAATTTCTACCTTGATAATACCCTTCATAGAGCGAATATCTAGCAATAAATCTTCTAATGAACCTTGTAAATCCTTGGTTTCAAAAGAAATGCTACTATTCGCAATGCCTTGTAATGGAATATCTTGATTAATCGTTAAAATACTACCGTTACGTTCAGCAATGGCTTTCAAAACGCTTGATAACATACCAGATTCATTTGACATAGAAACATAAATACTAACAATTTTCCCTTGAGCAATTTCAAAAAATGGGAATACATAATCTTTGTACTTGTAATATGCAGAACGACTCAAATCCATTTTTTCAACTGCTTCATTAATCGTTTTAACTTCACCTAGCTTCAAAATCTCTTTTACCTTGATCGTCTTTTTTATCGCTTCTGGTAAAATATCTTCTTGCACCAGATAAAACTTATCTTTTTTTGGTTTAGACATAGAGCACACTCCCTTATTGTTCTCTTGAAGTTTCTTGGGCCACAAATTGACGCCCATATAATGTTAATACTGCATACATACCGATAAAAAATGGCAAATATTCAGCCACAACACGCCATGCTACAGCAACAATACCAACTGTTCCATTTGGTACAAAGGCACTAAACAATACTACAAATAGTCCTTCTGCAATCCCTGTTCCCCCTGGAGTTGGTGCAAAATATAAAATAAGATTTAATAGAATCATGCGATCTAAAATATCGATAATAGGAATATCTGGTGTGAAAGCATACATTAAAGCGGGTGCAATACAATATAAGCATAATAAACTCAAACCAGATTCAATAAAAACTATTAAAGATTGGACAGGTTGTTTATAAAGTAAACCAAGACCTTGATTTAATGTTTCTAATTTAGAAAGCCAATCTTTAGTGTTATGTGCTTTAAATCGTTGTGCTAGATTATAGACAAATTGACGCATATATTTAGTCTGTAATATATAAGTTCCCACTAAGGCCGCTATAACAGCAAGCACGGCAAAAATCAAAAGCATATCACGAGAGATATATGGAATTTCAATAGCATCTCGTAAGAATACTAATGGCAGCATAATGACCAAAAACATAATGGAAAATACGGTACGTATTAATACAATCGGTGTACCTTTAGATATAGGTACGCCATAACTTCTCAACACCAGTACTTGCGCGACAGCACCCCCGCTAGCTCCAGGTGTCAACATAGCCATAAAATAATTACTAAAAATAACTCGTAGCACTGCTCGTATCGATAACTTGTAACCACCAATTTTTACGAGCCTTTGAAGTCGTAATCCATCAAAATACATACCTGCTACTAAAGCAACTAAAGCTAATAATAAGGAAATACTATTAAAAGATGATATAGTTTTTAATGCATCTAAATCAATAGTATAGTAAATGATACCAATTGATACAGCCAACAACAAGAGAAACATAAAGATGCCTCTCTTCATCATTTTACTCATACCAAGTCTCCATAATTAATGAGCTCTATATCATGTTGACTTATATATAATCGCGTATGACTGGAACAGAGTGCTTGCAACTCATCTTCCCAATGATAACCCCAATTATAAAGCTTACTAAGAGTACTACTATTACTACCTGGGTGAACCATCAATTCATGGGTACCAGAATGTTTATTTACCGCTTTTAGGATACCCATTAGAGATTTCTGATTTATATGGCCTCCATTTGCCATGCCCCAAAAATATTGGGTTGTAGTCATACAATTATTTCGTATGATTGGTCGCGCATTAGCCGCAACCGTTGATAAACCAACTTTACCAAGAAATCGAATTGGGGAATACATATAATTCATAAAACCAGTAGACTCATCGGGTATACGTATAGCATGTATACCAAAGGATTTTGCCTGTTCAATCACAATTGGCAATACCGTTGGTAGAACATGCATATGTTGATGTCCATCAATATGAGTTACCCTTAAGCCGGTATCCATTATTTGAGCTATTTGTCCATGAATCTCTTTACGTAATTCACTATAATTGATTTTGCCAGAGTAAATACGTTTAATAAATTCTACATAGTTCTCTGGAAATACACCTTCTGGTGTGAGAAGTGATGAAACTTCTGATGGATCACATACTGGTTTCACCCCACCTACCAAGGTAATATGAATACCAATGCCCAACTTAGGGTTTTGTTTTGCCATACTTACGGCTTCTGTAAAAGCTTCTCCTCCTGCCATTAAAGAGGTACTGGTAATAATACCCCTACGATGACCATCAATAATACCAGCATTAACTGCACTATGAAGGCCAAAATCGTCTGCATTTACAATTAATTTGGACATAGTTATCTTCCTTTTCATGAAAAAAAGGGAGAACTTTGTTCTCCCACAAAGGATATATGTTATTGTACCAAATACACAACTAAAAAATCAATACAAAAGCCCTCTACTTGTATACTAGTAGAGGACTTTTTATAAGGTCATAAATTTTTATCATATATACTAAGGCATCAATTGTTCTTGTACTTTATACATACATAATGCAGCAGCTACGCTTACATTTAAGGATTCCATATCACCATACATAGGAATCATAATACGATTTGTACATAGATTCATAACCTCTGGTGTTACGCCATTCCCTTCGTTTCCTAATACTAGCATAGTTCGCTTAGCATAACGTACAGTATGATAAGGATTGGAATGTTCTAAAGCAGTTACATAGGTAGTCATATTAGACTCAGTTACCATATCATGTAACAGAGATAAGGTAATATCCTCATATAAAGGTATTTTATGTAAGGCGCTCATAGTACTGCGCACTGTCTTGTCATTAAAAGGATCCACAGTTCCTTTCATCAAAAATATACCTTTTACACCTGCTGCAACTGCTGTACGAATTATGGTACCTAGATTGCCAGGATCTTGAACTCCATCTAATGTAATATATAAGCCATCATCAATGTGAATGCTTTCCATATCGTATTTTGGTTTTGATACAATAGCAACTACACCTTGTCCATTTACGGTATTATCCACCTTATCAAATATTGGATCTTGTGCAATAAATTTAGGTACAAATTGAACAGTATCTAAGTCTAATAAATCTAATACATGTTTATCTTGCGCTTTAGATTCACGTATAACAATTGTTTTTACTGCCCCCATAGCTGCAATATCTCGAATAGATCGAATACCTTCAACAATGTACTCTCCATATTTTTGGCGATTTTTACGCTGCCCTAATGAGATAATTCGCTTAATGGTCTTATTATCTTTAGATTGGATACATTCCATACTAACTCCCACTGTGTTGATTATTCCAGAGATTATAAAAGGCCCCTTTTAAGTTGATAAGTTCATCAAAAGATCCTATTTCTATTATTTTACCATATTCCATATACACTATTTTATTGGCATCTTTTACTGTTGAAAGGCGATGAGCAATACTTACAATTGTTTTACTACCTCGAATATTTTCAATACTTGCTTGAATTTGCTTCTCCGTATGACTATCAATGTTAGCCGTTGCTTCATCTAACAATAGAATAGGTGTTTTTTTAATCAAGGTACGGCCAAAAGCCAATAATTGCTTTTGCCCATCAGATAATAAAGAGCCTAAATAACCAACCGGTGTGTCATACCCTTCCGGAAGGTGTTCAATCATAGAATGCAAGTTAACTTGTTTTGCTGCATTGACCATATCCTCATTAGAAATTGATGTATCAAAAAGTGTTAAATTATCTCTAATGGAACCCTTAAATAGATAAGCTTGCTGAAAAACATATCCCATTAAATGACGAAGTACAGAACTATCATATTGGGCAATATTTATACCGTTAATATAGATAGCCCCTCTTGTTGGTTTGTAGATTCCCATCAACAATGATAAAAGTGTTGATTTACCACTACCAGAAGGGCCTACAATACCTATGAATTCTCCAGCTTTAATAGTGAATGTAAAGTCCTCTAGCGCATAAACGTCGTTATTTTCATAGGAAAACCATACATGCTCGAATTCAATCGTCTCTATATATTTAAATTCATCAGGAACTTCATTAGCCATCTGACGCTCTTCTTCCTCTAATAAGGGAACTAATCTTTCAGCACCAGCTAATGCGCTTTGTAGAGAGTTATATTTATCTGCAATTTCCTTTAATGGTTGGAAAAATCGGTCCATATATTGTATAAAGGCAAATACTGTACCAGCATCAGCTACGGAGTCTATTAAATTCGTAGTTGTAAAAATAACAATTAACGCAACAAAGAATAGACCATCTACGAGCGGTCTAAAAATAGAAAATGTGGTAACCTCAAAAAGACCTGCTTCTAAGAAACCTTTATTAACAGTATTATAACGTTCCTCAATTGCTCTTTCGCCACCATAGGATTTTACGATTACAATATAATTTAACAGTTCCTTGATGCTTGCATTAGAAGCCGCTACAGAACGTCTTACCTGACGGAATGCTTTGCGAGAAAACTTTTGAAACACCCAAATAATTCCACCCATTATAGGTAATAAAATTGTCATGATAATAGCTAGGGGTACATTAATAGCATACATAAATCCTAATATACCAATAATCATTAAACCGCTACTTGCCAAATTCAGAATTACATCTGTATATAATGTACGTAATGACTCTACATCATTAGTAATGCGAGTTACCCAATTCCCAATTGGCAACTTATAAAATTCATCATGTGGTTTATTAAGAATCTTTTGGAATATAATACTACGAATATTATAGATAATTTTTTGACCAAAACTTTTTAAAAAGTAATTCTCTACAAAGATAAATAATACACTACCAATTATAGTAAAGCCATACATTAAAGCATAGTATTCAATAACAGCGATATCATTAGTGGCAAATCCAAGATCGATAACTTGCTTAGTTAAATATGGGCGTAAAAGTAATAGTACTAAATTTCCTGCGAGCGCAACAGTTGCTAAAAATAGAATACCTAAATAAGGCTTAATGTAGGCAGTTATATAGGAGAATAGAGCCCAGTCATTTCTTAGATCACGCTTCTTCATGATGGTCTCCTCCATTCTGCGCTTCATATAAGGTACGGTATAAACCATTGTTAGCTAATAATTCCTCATGAGTACCTTCTTCTACGATACGCCCCTCATCAAATACTAGTATTTTATCTGCTTTCTCTACAACCTCTAGTCGTTGTGAAATACATAGAATCGTCTGATCTTTTACATTATGTAATGAATTTAATATTGTTGTAACTGTTACTGCATCTAAAGCGGAAAAACAATCATCTAGCAATACATATGGCGCATTTTTATAAAAGCCGCGAGCCATATTGATTCGCTGTTTCTGTCCACCTGATAAATCATGACCTTCTTCAGCAAGCTCATGTAAATCATCGTTTAACAAATCGCCTAAATCTCTATATAAGTCTGCCTTTTGTGCTGCCAACTCTACAGTTTCATGCATGGATAAATCTTTACCAAATTTAATATTATCAGCAATGGTCGTACTTAATAGGTAAGATTGTGTCGGCACATAAGCAATTGAGTTTCTAAGCTTTGATAAAGAAACAGTAGCTAAATCTTGACTGCCAAAATAAATAGATTTTTCCGGACACTCTTGTAATCCAATAAGCAATTTAAACAATGTACTTTTGCCAGAACCGGGTTTACCAACTAAACCAATAAAAGAACCTTTTGGTATTGTCGTTGTCAACTGAGATAATGCATGCCCTTTAGAGTTTTCATAAGTAAAATCTAAGTATCGAATATGAATATCCTCAAGCGGCAATACTTCATCAGTATCCTCTATTATTTCAGTAGGCAAATGCAAGAAATCCATGATACGATCTAAGGAAGCAAGACCTTTTTGTACAATAGAAATAAGTCCCCCAAAGCCTATTAAAGGCCCTACAATTAACATGATAAAAGAATTGATAGTAACAAATTCGCCTATAGTCATTTTGCCTTCTACAGCTAAATGTCCACAAATAAAAATACTAATACTGATACAGATAAAGGGTGCAATTCTTGTTAATGGTGTTAATATTGCATCTAGTAGTGCAACATCCATATTCTTCTTATAATTAAGTTTATTTATTTTTTCAAAAGAATTAGAGATAATGCTTTCACGATTAAAAGCTCGAATAACATCCATCCCTTGAAATAACTCTTGTCCAAACTCTGTTAAATCGCTATAAGTAGCTTGTGCACTACGTTGTTTAATACGTAGCTTTCTGCCTAGTACAAATATAGCCACAATAATTAAGAATACAGGTGTCATAATTTTAAAAGCTAATACAGTATTAATCTTTTGAATTAAAATTATGGAGCCCACAATGGAATAGAAAATAATATCCACTATAATCATTACACCTAGACCAAGGGCAACACGTAGCGATGTTACATCGTTAGTCATGAGCGCCATAACCTTACCAGGTCCATTAGCCTCATAGTACGTTGTTTTTACTTGTAATGCTTTACTACACAAAATCTCACGAAAAAGATACTCCATGCGACGAATAGAGCCTAATAGGGTTCTGCGTGAGATAACTTTTAAAATAGTGATAATAATAAATAATAAAATAAAATAATAAATATAAGTAACTAAACCTTCCTTATTATTGCTCAATGTATCTATAGCATTGCCAATGAATTGAGGAACAAATAAAAAAGCCACGTCAATTGCCATCAACATAGTTAAGCCAATGGCATAGATCCAGCCTTCACGCCGGAAAAACTGCATAAATAAATCTATTGGTTTCATAGGTCCTCTCTAACATATCCTATTAAGTCTAATCAAAATCATTGCCTATATAATTACTAGTATCATTATATTGTAATTGAATTTAAATCAATACTGTAAAAGCTAAATCAACAAATTTTATTACGTTAACTTTTCTCTTTATAGTATACACATTTTTTATGATACATTAATACACCTATACGTATAACAGTTAGATTAAATATTTTATTACAGTAGCAGTTCTATTTCATCAATATTAATATTAGTTAAATGGCCTCTTTAAATTTTTACAGTAATCAATCGTAAAGATCTTTTTAATTAATACTATATCGAATTTTTTAGTTTACTTATGGTAATGTAAATGTTATACTATGCATATAAAGAAATTATATTTTACATAATTAGAATTAAAACTCTTAGGAGGAATACAACATGGAAAAACGTACTGGCGTAGTAACATTTGCAGGTGGCCCTATCACATTAGTTGGCCCAGAAATTAAAGTAGGTCAACAAGCTCCAGACTTCACTGTATTGAGCAATGACTTGCAAGCTAAAACTTTAAAAGACTTCGAAGGTAAAGTAAAAGTTATCTCCGTTGTTCCTTCCCTTGATACAGGTGTTTGTGATGCTCAAACTCGTTGGTTCAACCAAGATGCAACAGCACTTTCCGAAGATGTAGTCGTATTGACAATTTCTATGGACTTACCATTCGCTCAAAAACGTTGGTGTGGTGCTGCAGGCGTAGATAAAGTTATTACTTTGTCTGACCACAAAGATGCTTCCTTCGGTGAAAACTATGGTTTCTTAATCGAAGAACTTCGTCTTTTAACTCGTGGCGTTGTAGTAATCAACAAAGATAACAAAGTAACTTATGTTGAATATGTACCTGAAGTAACTCAAGCAGTTAACTTCGATGCTGCATTAGAAGCAATTAAAGCTGATATCTAATCCTTTGATATTCTCGTGATTATACTGTGGTGTAATCGTAAAAAGACCGTACGGTGTACGGTCTTTTTTATGTAGTATAGTATTTAGATTTTTATTGTAGGTGAATTATATATGTGGATTCGTATTTCTAAACTATTATTAACGATAAAAAATATAGCCCTTGTAGGCGTTGGTATTGCACTTTGTATTGCACTTATTAATACATTGATTAGTCTTGTCTATGTTACGTGGGCGAATATTCAAGGTTATAGTACATACTCTTTATTGATTGAAGAACTAATTACCTTCTTTCTATACTTTGA
The DNA here is from genome assembly GCA_902466275.1 of uncultured Veillonella sp. Classification (GTDB taxonomy): domain Bacteria; phylum Bacillota; class Negativicutes; order Veillonellales; family Veillonellaceae; genus Veillonella. The sequence goes on from CABQQJ010000012.1 coordinate 8,531, forward strand.
GTTTATTGCACTCATCGTTAAATATTTTAAAAATAACTTCCACTTTCCGCTTAACTTCTTTTTATACATTGGCATAACTGCAATTGTAAGACTTCTAATTATCAATCATGAATCATCATTTGATAATTTAATTTGGTCTGTTGCAATTTTTGTACTTGTATGTAGCTTAGTATTAGTAGAAAAATTTATTGGACATAACGAATAAAATTTAAATCGTTTTGTTTGAATATATCTAATTTATTTAGATATATTTAAATGAAAAATGGCCTCTACCGTAGTAGAGGCCATTTTTATTAATAAATTGATTTTATTAGAAGATATTTTTAGCGTAGTTAGCGTACTTAGCTTCTAATTCTTCCATTTTATCATTCATTTCGATTTGTAATTGGGATGCTAAATCATATTCACCATCATTAAGTGCATCAATTAAACGAGTGAATAAGGATTTACGATCATCACTATCTTTCGCAAGGTAGAAACGTAAGTCATTAACTTCTGCAAAGCGTTTATCATCTACACTATTTCGGCTGTCAGTATGAATTGCAACCATGCTACGAACTGTATCCAAATTGTTTGGGATTAAGCGGTTAGCCAATACTAGTTTCCAGCGTTTAAGAATGGACGCAATAAAAGAGTCCATTAAATCTTTAGCAAATGCATTGCCTTGAGCCAATGTTTCTACTAATTCAGGATTATTTTGGTAACCCTTTATATTTTCCCATACAGTAGCTGGAGCAACACCAAACATTTGATTACGTTCTTCTTGTGTGAAATCATCAAACACATCTTTTTCAGTACGGTATGCACGATTTGTAGCAAGATAATCAGATGTTTCACCTACTTCTTTGGAAAGCTCTGCTTCTAATTGTGCT
>CABQQJ010000013.1 GCA_902466275.1 uncultured Veillonella sp.
TCCCATTCAAGATAAAAACCTTCATTATGATTACGAAGGAGAACTAGTTATCGTCATTGGTAAGGCTGGTAAAAATATATCTCGTGAACAGGCCAGAGACCATATATTAGGCTATACCATTGGAAATGATGTTTCTGCTCGAGTCTTACAATTTAGAGGCTCTCAATGGATTCTCGGCAAATCACTAGATAACTTTGCCCCTATTGGTCCTACTATTGTTTCTCCAGATGATTTTGATTTTGACAATGCCACTATTACTACAACAGTAAATGGTGAAATACGTCAACAAGCCAAATTACAACAAATGATGTTTAAACCGGACGCGATTATCGAATTTGTATCCCAGTATATTACACTACAAGAGGGTGACATTATCTTTACCGGTACACCTAGTGGTGTTGTACTTGGTAAAAATGAAAGCAAATATGGTTGGTTAAAATCAGGAGATACCGTATCTATATCGATTAGTGGCATTGGTACCTTAGTAAATCAATTTAAATAGTCCCCCCTATATATACCAAAAGAGATTACCTATGATGTGTCTATCCATCATGAGTAATCTCTTTCTTCTTTTTCTATAAGTCTATTTAAATATGATTTTACAATCTAATATGTACTATTTATGTTTCGCTTCAAGATCAAGCATGTATTTCTTGCGTTCAATACCGCCAGCATAGCCAGTTAATTTTCCATTACTACCAATCACACGATGACATGGAATGATAATAGATATAGGATTATGACCTACAGCACCTCCTACTGCTTGGGCAGACATCCTATCTTTTCCTTGCTGTTTTGCAATCTCTTTACCTATATCTCCATATGTTGTAGTTTCACCATAAGGTATGGTTTGTAATATAGACCATACAGACTTACGGAACTCTGTCCCCTCTAACTGAATCGGTGGTGTAATAAAAGGCTTTTTACCATTAAAGTATTGGTCTAGCCACATAATAGTTACTTCAAATGGACCTGTTAGTTGCTCTATATACTCCGCATCATCATAACTAGGTGCATGAGCTTCATCAATAAAAAATAAATCTGTTAAGTATGATAATGTACCAAGCATAATCATAGTTCCTAATGGGCTTTCATAGGTGTATTTATAATTCATAGTACATTATCTCCTTCTTAAACTAACAATTCATTCATAACCTTTTGTATGTCATTATTAAATGATACAGTATTTTTATGAATTTCAAAAGGAGTATATTATTTATCCCAATAATTTGTTGTAGATGTCATAATCTATATCCTTAAACACATTAAATACCACTTGTATTTTACTATTTGTTTCTTTTAAATATGTTCGTACCGTATCTATGGCAATCTGTGCTGCTTCTTCATTAGGGAATCTAAATTCACCAGTAGAAATACAACAGAATGCAATGGAGCGTAATTTATAAGCATTAGCTAACTTTAAACAGGATTGATAGCAAGAAGCTAATTCAATTCTTTCCTTATCTGTTACACTTTCATAAATAATAGGACCTACCGTATGAAGTACATGCTTTGCGGGCAAATTATACCCATAGGTCATACGAGCCACACCCGTTTTTTCAGGCATTTCCATATACTCAGTCATTCTAGCACATTCCATGCGAAGCTCTATACCAGCAAAGGTATGGATTTCATTATCGATACACTTATGATTTGGAGCAAAACATCCGAGCAATTTATTATTGGCTGCATTTACAATAGCGTCTACAGATAATCGAGTAATATCTCCTTGCCACAGATAAATCTGAGGCTCTCGCTCTTCCATATCACTAATCGTTACGATTCCCTTTTCATGGGCCAATATATTTAAATATTCAGACTCTATCTTCATCCATTCAAGAGGCATTCCACCAGCAGGACGAATATTACATAAAGATCTAAAGAGAGTAAATTGCTCTTCTTCATTCATAGGGATCTCTATATGTTCGTTATGTCTCTCATTGTATTCTGCTACTAAGCCTTCAACCAAATAGCGTAACCGTTCTTGCTGTGTCATATGTAACTCCTTTTTTTATAGACTATACGTTCACCTAATATATAACAAAAAACTGCTAGCACATATGTATATGCTAGCAGTAACTTTACTGTGATTATATTATACTATATTATATTCAGTTTTAAGGTCTTACAAATGCTTGACCCCCATGGTTGACGAGGACATCCCCATCTAAAACCTTTGTGGTAACATTTTGTAGACTACCTTGGATTTGGCTTATCATGAATCGATAACCAGGACTATTTAAATGTTTTGTTAAGGCCTCTTGATCACTATAAATTTGGATAACATACCAATGATTTTTTACATTTCTTTCACGAAGCACATAACCAGCCTTATAACCCGCATCATCACGAACGGCACGTTCCATATCGAGTTGATATTGTCGTTGTACCGTATCGATTTCATTGCTATCAACAGTAAACTCAGTTAAGGTCACCACTGCCTTACCATCATTTACGATAGATAATGCATCTTTCTTTTCAAATAAAAGTACAGACTGTACATCGTACATCTTACGATTTGTTAATTTAGAACCGACTTCATTAACAAATGCTTGATAATGGTCAGATTTGCGATGTGTTTCAATAGCAGCTAAATCTTTATAGATTTCAACTACATAAGACTCCGAAGGATTCCCCTTTACATGAGCCACATTCATGGACAATGTATTAGGTTCTTTTTCCATAGATGCTGTCAGATTAGCTACACCTGCACTATTATAAGTTCCTTGTAACTCTACAGGTACTTCGAAACGATACATGCCTACACTAGGTGCTGTATCTACAGATTGATCTCGCTCCATAACAAGAGCTGCAAAAGATGTGCTTACACCTAATACGGCAATAGCAGATGTTAATACAATACGTTTTAACAAATTTTTGTTCATAAAAGACTCCTAAATCACAATGTAATATATTCTACTATTGTACCATGCTCTTCAATGAGTTTAACTAGTTCTTTACCTTGAAGCCACACAGTCGCATCATTTTGGTTCGGATGTATGCCGATTAAATTATTCTCGTAGTCCGCATCAATATAGTAATGGACCTTACGGTCCTCATCATGAAGCAAGCAGAATGGAGATACGTGACCTGGTTTAATCTTCAAAATATCCCATAGCTCTTCTTCGGAACCAAAGGAAATCTTTTTAAGCTTATGGTCCTTACGGAATTGTTTTAAATCCACACGCTTTGAACCACGAACGGTAATTAAATAGTAATGCTCTCGTTTATGATCTCGTATAAATAAATTCTTCGCATCCCACTCAGGATAGGGCAACTGCACATTTGGCTTATCGTCCATACTAAATAATGGTGCGTGATCTGTAATTTCAAAATCAATATGATGGTCACGTAAACAATCATATACGCCTTGTTTATCTAACATGTAATACCTCTAATATATAGTTTACGCTTGGTGAAAGTAATATTTATAGTCATATTACTATTATATAACCTAACTATATAATCTAATTATCCCACCAAATTTATTCTGGAACTTTATAGGTACCATCAAATACAAATAATTCAGGATGTTCATGTACGAATGTATCTTCATAAATTCCATCATATTCATACACTACATCATCTTTTTTATCGAGAAAATCGAACAATTCCTCTTCATTTTCCCAGTCTTGTAAAATAGTCCATCGTTCAGCTCTATCAAATGGAACTGAACCACCAAAGTAATCGATAACTGATTGTAAATTATCTGCTAGCTCATCCATCTTGAAGAGGCGTAACCCTGCAAGAGCATCTTCCCATACAATGCCTGTAGAGTTATAGAAGAACTGATGATGTCCACCATTATTAACCTCTGCAAAGTACCAGGATATAGCATTGAGATATCGTTGCTCTAAGGTAAAAGATTTGGCAGATTCTAAATAATCATCGTAAGAACCATATATATTGATAGACCAATACATGGGCTCATTAATGGTCCACATATCATCTGCAGATTGGATTTCTTCAATAGTAATGGTCCGATGACGAGGTACACCTTCTCGTTTCTTCTTTTTCTCTGCTACATAATTGCTATAAGCTTTACATAACTCAGGATACTCTGCTTCACACTGTTCAAAGTCCATCTGCATATAGCACATATCAATGACTTCAAAACAGTACGATTTTATATCATCCAGATTCTTTTCCTGAGCTAAACGTACGCCCTGATCTACTAATCTTAGCATCTGTTTCATAATATCTGATGTATACGATTCATTATTGTCTGAAGCAATGGCTCCATACGCATAGGCACAGCGATAATACCACACCGCATCACGATATTCTTCATCAATAGACTCTAATACCTTAATTGCCTCTTTTTCATTGCCATTATTATTATAACCTCTACCGAGCTCACCTAACAGAGATATAGATAAGTTTTCTATGCCTACACTAGTTAACACATCAATAATAGTTTTTACATTTCCAGTATCATTAAGCTCTTTAACAGTTTGTAATTGCTCACTTTCAGAAAAAGATAAAAACTGTTCAACAGTCATAGACATACAATACACTTCCCCTCATATTATCAATATGTATATGAACTCATCTTAGCATAATAATAACAAACAACACAAAACAATAAATTACAGATTTTAAAATAATAGTTTATGACAAAAAAGACTATTTAACTAGCTACCAAGCCATACAACAAATACAGGAATACCTTCATCATTATCGTCAATATCTTCAATTTCATCAGCTTCAAATTCGTGATCATCATAGACTAGATTTTCAAAGAATACATGATCACCGAGCTCTTTATTGGCCATTAAGTTATGTATCTTGAAAAGAAGCTCTTCAGTAGTAAAGTACTGTCCATTATCTGCTTTGAAGCGAGCATAGATTTCAACTTGCCACATACCGTCTTCTTTATCGTATTCTTCTAATTCATCGTCTTCGTATAAGTATTCATTAGAGTGAAGCTGACTTTTACTTTCAATCCAAGCTTCGTAGCTCACCAAAATTTCAGGCTCTACTAATGGCGGTAAATTATCAGGATTAACTTTATGCTCTTCTAAGCATGTATAAAACTCCTTAGCAAACTCTTCTTTAGTATAGGTAGTTTTATTAAAAACCCAAGGAATTCCCTTAAACTCATGATAATAACCTTCATATATTTTATTACCATCTTTATCAACACCAAGATATTCAATCTTTTCCGTGTTCTCATTTTTGTTAAAAAGGTTTTTGATCATTTCAAAAATCATAATATAATCCTCCTTGTAATCTTTTAAACAATGCTTTGATTTTATTATACCTAACATATTTTTCAATATTCTACATTAATCCCCTATAAAATAACGTAGCCCGAAGCACAAAAGTATATAATTTCTACGTATATAGTAAAAGCCCCTCGCATAGCGAAGGGCTAATCTATTATTGTCTTATAATGTTCTATACTAACTAGCTACCACAAACAATAAAGAATACAGGTATACCATCTTCATTATCTATAAGTCCGTAACCTTCACATTCATGGCCTTCGTATTCAATACCTTCAAAGAATACGTGATCACCTAGTTCTTTATTAGCCATTAGATTATGCAATTTAAAGAGCAATTCTTCTCTAGTAAAATATGTGCCATTATCAGCCACAAGATGAGCCATAATTTCTACCTGCCACATGCCATCTTCTTTATCTTCTTCCAGCAATTCTTCATCGGTAACACGTTCATTATTAAAAAGTTGGTCTTCACTTTCAATCCAAGCTTCATAGGTTACTAGAATTTCAGGTTCTTCTAATCTATCGTCGTCATCTGCTTGATCATCATCTACATATTTCTTTACATTTTCATTGTATTCTTTGGTAAACTCTTCTCTGCTATATGTTTGCTTATTAAATACCCAATGCACTACATCATATGTAGGATAGTTATCCTCTTCGCGTTCATTAATGTCTCCAGTAGCTTTACCTTCTGTAGTAATTTTACTATTTTTCTTATCAAATAGATTCTTAATGGTATCAAAAATCACAGGGTAATCCTCCTTGTAATCTTTTGGCTTGATTTGAGTTAATAAGTATTTTACAACTTCGCAACACCAGCCCAGCTGTTTATCTAAATGGGACTCTTTCGCCATTTTCATACCTGCTTCTATTAACTGTAATGCTTGCTGCACATGTTCAGATTCGTAGCTTTCACCACATCCCAAAAATGCATGAGCATAGCCACAACGATAATACCAAGACCAATCGCGATATGCCTCATCAATACGATTAAATAAATCAATAGCCTCTGCTGCGCGGCCATTATTGTTATACATACGTCCTAAGGTGCTTAACAGTATAGGAGACAAATTATCGATACCCATATTAGTTAACAGTTCCATCGCACGCTTGATATCAATGCCCTCTTGTTCATTAAGGAGCTTAACCTTTTCCGCATCACTTAACGATTGAAACTCTTCATCCGTAATTTCTTCTATACTGATATATAAGTTCTTAATAAAGTCACCAAAATTATCTGCTAAGAGAGTAATTGAATAATCACCTTCTTGGTCTACACGTACAACCTTAGGTTCACCGGTTGGACCGCACTCACGATAATCGAGGAAAATCATATCATGCCCACCAGAAATCGTATCGGCTACAACGACACCGATAGGGGGATATTTTACTTTTGAAATCCAAAACTCATTTCCCATCTCACCTAAAAGAGAGTATTTTTTATCTCTATCGATGCCATATATTCCTGTTACATATACACAATCGTCATCATCGTTAATAAAACAATTCTTATTTACTACACCACCATTATGGTTTTTAAGTAGTTCAATATATGCTGCAGGCAATGTATAGCCTAGCTCAGATTCAGCATCCTTAATATCCTTATCCGTAACAGGTTTACCTATATAAGATTCAAATGCATAATCAACATCGTTCCAAAACCCATTCCAATCAAAGTTTTTTAGATTACTCATAATACTCTCTCCTAGCCAAATAGATATAATCTAACCACATTTTATGTCATCAATAGAATATTTTTTTATTAAAGCTTTCACCTCACGCCGTATCAAAATAGTATCTATAATATAGGAAAAAATGATATAAGGAGATACATTTATAATCGCTATAGGGGCTAAAATAACTGCTACTCGCAATAAGTCTAGGGAATATGCATACCACTTAATATCTATGGTATTTAAAATGGGTATAACATAATCTATAACTCTTAATTCCCATTGCATTAATGGATTCAATTCCTCACTTGTTCCTACTAGCCAAGCGAAAATAACCCCAAAAAGCAAAAAATATAATATGCCAACGGGAATTAATATCTTCGCTCTCTTTTTTAATAGATTACGACAAATCTCATCTTCTTCCTCCGGTGCTATATCATATAACATATTGCACTGAATCTGAATGCGTCTAAATCGATAGCGAATATACTTATACAAAATGTTATTAGGTGTATATAACATAATAGACTCCACACATAAGTCATGCTAGCAAAATCATGGAAAATATCTCATCCATCTATGGCAAAATAATGTAAATCTTTGAATTCATCATCCCAAAATGTAAAAGAAAAGATATGGGTATCATCAAAGGTTTGCTCGCAATAGGTCACAGCATCACGTTCTGGTTCAATAACAGGCATACCAATGCGTGTTTTCACTTCATCAATAGTTACATCACCATACCAATCTCGTATTTCGTTATAAATGAAAGTTACAATTGCATCTATATTCTTATGGTAATTAACAGCTAATAGCTTTGCCGTATCTAAATTAGCATCTGTTGGTTTCTCATCCCAGCAAAACTGTATTCCTTCGTAGGATATGGTATATTGCCTTAACTGTTCATCATATATTACAGGATTAGTCATCGTTTGTACCCTTTAAATAGCTTTCCATCTTCGGTCTTAAATCTAACACGATTTCCCAATCATCTAATGACGGTACCTTATGATGTGCAATAAATTCTTCTATGATATGGAATGTCTCTTGAGGGCCTAGCTCATTTTTACCGTATATAATGGCACCCTGCTCACCATCATTAGTTACACTAAGCTCTATATGCAATAAATCGGTATCTTCATCATTACAGACCTGTACAAAGTTATACATTTTATTATCTATTAGGATTGCCTTTGATGGTGATATAACTACAAAATTTTGCTCTTGATCCTCAATAGCATAGAGATTTTGCTCAACCTCATTCAAGGTAATTCCTTCATACTTATAGTCACCTACATCAATTGACCAATCTGTATAAGTTTTCTCAACTGCATCTGCCATATGTATCTCCTCAACTTTACAATATACATTAGAATAAGGTTTCTAATTGACCTGACATATCTGCCATAAACTCATCAAACTTGCAAAGTTCTCGTAACTCTTGATGCTCTATATCATAACAACCAATCTTTTTAGACCTAGGATCCCATACAATTTGCCAATCGTTATACTCGCCTAGCTCTTTAGATAAACGCAATAGGTTACGACGACCTACTTTAAATGGAATTGTATTAATTAGAGGGAAAAATTCTATGGATATAAAATCAAAATCTGGCAATTCAAAATAGAGATTATCTCCCTCTAAAAATAATACTAACGCCTTTGGTAGTTTAAATGATTTTAATTGATCCATTTTATTCTGTAAATCATGATACTCAGCTGGTTCTAGATTTTTAAAATACTCAGCCATTTCCATATCGCCACGTTCAATAGCAATACTATAAGGACGCATACCATCCTTTTCGGTGATAGTCACATCCGCACCATGTTCTACCAAGTATTTACACATCTGTAAATCTACGTACCGAGCAGCTACACATAGTGGAGTTGGCTTAAAAGGATATACAGAATCTGGTTTATTATAATTAATATCTACACCATGATTGATAAAGAAATCTAGGACCTTATAATTTCTATCTGTAATAGCATTTCTGAAAGCTTTACCGCCATATTTCTGTACTGTATGGCCTAAGTCATGAATAATTTGTAGGTTCTCATATTTCTTGCCATATAAGGCAGCTTGAAAGGCATCTACGTTCACACAGTTCAAAGCATGAATGTTAGCACCATGAGCCACAACATAATCTATAATCTCTTGATTACCATACCGAACAGATAACA
>CABQQJ010000014.1 GCA_902466275.1 uncultured Veillonella sp.
CCAAGGGTTTTCTTAGCTGTACGCTTAGTAATAACCCGATCCATACCATCAAATGCACCACCACAAATAAAGAGAATATTTGTCGTATCAATTTGAAGCATTTCTTGATTTGGATGCTTTCTACCACCTTGAGGAGGAACAGAAGCAACGGTACCTTCTAAGATTTTAAGCAATGCTTGTTGTACACCTTCACCAGACACGTCACGTGTAATGGAAGGGTTCTCAGACTTACGAGCAATCTTATCGATTTCATCGATATAGATAATACCACGTTCAGCCCGAGCTATATCATAATCTGCAGCTTGGATAATTTTGAGCAAGATATTTTCCACATCTTCCCCTACATAACCAGCTTCAGTTAAGCTTGTAGCATCTGCAATAGCAAATGGTACTTCTAGCATTTTCGCTAAGGTTTGAGCCAATAGTGTTTTACCACTACCAGTAGGACCAATGAATAAAACATTAGCCTTTTGTAATTCTACATCATCAACTACATTATCTGTTTGTAAACGTTTGTAGTGATTATATACAGCCACGGCTAAAGAGATTTTAGCATCATCTTGACCAATAACATATTCGTCAAGATGAGCTTTAATTTCTCTAGGCGTTGGCAATTCTTTTAAATTGAAGTCGTCCGTCTCAACCGCACCCAACTCATCTGCAATGATGCGTTCACAAACTTCAACGCATTCATCACAAATATACACGTTAGGACCCGCCACTAATTTGCGGACTTCTTCGCTTGTGCGTCCACAAAAACTGCAGCGCATAGTGTCTTTATCTTTTGCCAAGGGGCGCCTCCATTACTTGCTTTCTACAGGTTCTCTAGTGAGCACCTCATCGATTAAGCCGTATTCAACGGCATCCTGAGCACTCATGAAGTTATCGCGATCTGTATCGCGCGCTACAACCTCAATATCTTGTCCACTGCGAGAAGCTAAGATACCATTTAATTCTTCACGCATACGAAGAATCTCACGGGCATGGATTTCAATTTCAGATGCTTGCCCTTGAACACCACCTAATGGTTGGTGAATCATAACGCGTGCATGAGGTAACGCATAGCGTTTACCTTTAGTACCGGCTGTTAAAAGCACAGCACCCATGCTCGCTGCAGAGCCTACACAAATAGTAGACACATCTGGTTTAATATATTGCATCGTATCATAAATAGCCATACCTGCGGTTACAACACCACCAGGGCTATTGATGTACAAATGGATATCCTTATCAGGATCCTCTGCTTCTAGGAATAACATTTGCGCAATAACCGCATTTGCCACATTATCATCGATGGGGCCACCAAGGAAAATAATGCGATCCTTTAACAAGCGAGAGTAAATATCATAGGAACGCTCTCCGCGTTCACCTTGTTCAACTACGATTGGTACATACATATAATCACCTTTTCATGTACCTAGTTGAGCAAACTATTATTCAGCCGCTTCAGCGCCTTTTGCATTATCAATAATGAATCGAGCTGCTTTTTTGCGAGCTACAGAGCCTGCCAACATAGCTACACGACCTTCTTTTGCAATAATATCCCAAACTTCTTTAGGATCTGCCCCAAAGTTTTGAGCCATAATGAAGATTTCACGGTTCATATCATCTGGAGTTACTTCGATACCTTCAGCAGTTGCGATAGCGTCTAATACTAAATCAGCGCGTACGTTTTCAGCTGCGGAATCTTTGTATTCAGAGCGTAAATCTTCGATAGTTTTATTGGAGAATTTCAAGTAGTCATCAAGTTTCAAGCCACGGCCTTCCATATTCATAGCCAATTCTTGAATCATTTGTTCTACGCGATCTTTAATCATTACTTCTGGGATTTCTACAGTTGCATTTTTAACAGCTGTTTGAATCAAGTCAGCATTGTAAGTATCGATTGCACGACGGGAAGCTTCTTCCTCCATTTTAGTGCGAAGATCTTTTTTCAATTCTTCAATAGTTTCGTAAGAGCTTGCTTCTTTTGCAAATTCATCATTCAATTCAGGCAATTCTTTACGTTTAATATCATGGATATGAGTTTTGAATTCTGCTTCTTTACCAGCAAGTTCTGCTACGAAGTAGTCTTCAGGGAATGTTACTTTTACAGTTACATCATCACCAGCTTTAGCGCCAATTAATTGATCTTCGAAGCCAGGAATGAAGCTACCAGAACCGATTTGTAGTGGGTAGGATTTACCTTCACCACCATCAAAAGGTTTACCATCAACGGAACCAGCAAAGTCGATTACTGCGAAGTCATCTTTTTGAATTGTAGCGCCTTCTTCAGCAACAACCATTTTCGCTTGTTGTTCACGAATGTTGTTCAATTGTTCTTCGATTTGTTCATCAGTTACTGTAGCGTCTTGTTTTTCTGCTTCTAAGCCTTTGTAATCGCCAAGTTTAACTTCAGGGCGTTTAGTTACAGTAGCTTTGAAAATCAAATCTTTGCCTTCTTCGAATTGTTCCCGTTCGATTTCAGGTTCAGATACAGGCACGATATCATTTTCACGAAGTGCAGCACTATAGTTTTGGCTAGCCAATACTTCAAATGCTTCTTCCAAGATAGCTTCTTTGCCGAAGTTCATTTCCAAAATACGGCGAGGCGCATGTCCTTTACGGAAGCCAGGGATGTTCACTTGACCTGCAATGCGTTTTACAGCTTGTTTAATGCCTTTATCTACTTCTGCTGCAGGTACTTCAATAGTTAACGTTACTACGTGTTGATCAACAGGATTTACAGTTGCTTTCATTTAAAATATGTCCTCCTCGAAGGGCAATATGCCCAAATTTCTGTAGTATATTATGCACTCCTAATAATAACATAAATGCAAGGTCAATGCAATTCTTCTCAATATACACTAAAAGACCACCCCAAAACGGGTGGTCTTTACATATTTTACATAATTATGCTAATTAGTTATCTTTAGCAATCAATTTGATAATGTCCCGACGAGACAAAATCCCGATCAAACGATACTCTTTATCTACAACTGGCACATTTTTCAAATGTTGATCAAGCATAACAGATACAATTTCTTCTACATCTTTATCCGGTGTGGTTGTAATTACTTCATCAGTCATCAACTCATGAACGTGAGATGCCAATAATTTTTTAAATTGAGCATTGTATTCACCGATGCCATTGTAATAGATGCTAGCGCCTAATACATTAACATAATGAGGCACATGAGGACGTACTTTTTTATAAAGTAAATCACCTTCAGAGATAATACCTAACAACTTATTATCATCATCCACTACGGACACAGCTGTTAAATTATATTTAACCAATAAATCAGCTACATCAGAAATCGGCGCATCTTTGCCAACAGTAACAGGGTATTTATTCATTACTTCTTGGATTTTCATAGTGAATTCCTCCTTACAAATACATCTTGCTTTATTATACTATTCGCCACAGTATAATAAAACTCCTTTTTTCTGAAAGTATTATACAAATAATTTTTAAGTCTACGTCTTCTACCAATGATAAGGTTCATTACGATTGATTTTTGATGCTCGATAAATTTGTTCTACAAGTAGCAATCGAACCATTTGATGAGTAAAAGTCATAGGGCTAAAAGATAATTTATAATTTACAGCCTGACGTAATATATCACTCACCCCAAAGGCACCACCAATAATGAAAGCCATATCGCTAACACCATCCACCTCAAGCTTAGATACCGTCTTAGCAAGTTCTTCAGAGGACATTGGTTTGCCATACACGTCAAGTAATACGGTATACGCATTTTTAGGGACCGCTTTTAATAAACGGTCTCCTTCTTCTGCAACGACTTGTTTGCGATCCGCATTACTCGGCTTATCTCCAATTTTACTTTCATTCAGCTCTGTAATTGTAATGCCACCATAGGGGCGCATGCGTTTCACAAACTCTGCTACGCCCTCACGTAAATAAGCATCCTTCAATTTGCCGATACAGACTACATAAAATCTCATTTTTACCTCTTCACAGATTGGATGGACACAATTTCATTAGGCTGACCATGTTGTAACTTCATTTCAGGTCCAATACGAACACCACCATCAACAAGCATTTTGCCAATAGTTTGGGTAACAAGGACAGCGTTATTATTATTTTCAGATCGATGAGCCAATATAACTTGCATAAAATTAGGACGCTTCATCATGAGTAGAGCTTGTGCAGCCATTTCATTACTCAAATGACCTTCATCACTAGCCACCCTTTGTTTCAAAAACGGCTGATATGGTCCGAATCGCAACATATGAGGATCATAATTCGCCTCTAGCACTAACAGAGTCGTATCATCAATTCTACGTAAAATATCATCTGAAATCACACCTGTATCAGTAACAACAGTTGCCTTATCGTTCCCAGCAAACACATTTATTCCAATTGGATCAGCCGCATCATGACTTACCGAAAACGGCTCTACGGTGAGACCGCCCAACGTTAAACTGCCCTTTGTAAGCTCGATTAATCGATTCTTTGGTACGATTAACTTATCTTGGATTTCACGCCAGGTGCCTTGCTTCGTATACACAGGAATATCAAATCGTTTTAGTAATTGTTGTAGTCCCGCAATATGATCACTATGTTCATGACTGACGAATATGCCCTCCACCTGAGCCATGTCTATATGCAATTCTTTTAACCCATTGACAATGCGCCGGCAACTAATGCCTACATCATGCAATATGACGGAGTTCCCTTTTTTTATCACTGTACAATTGCCCTTACTACCACTGGCAAGGACATGGACCTCCAACGGTGAGGATTCACTCATCAAAACACTCCATATACTTAATCATAAATCTATTATTTCTGTAAAAGTCAATAGCTTAGTTATTTAGTTAAACATTGTATTAACTCATTTAAATTCAAGCTATTATTACGTTCTTTCAGATAATTTAGTCAAACGCTCTACAAAGTACGACATATTAGCCTCAATATCTGGCCCTCTGCGGAACATATCGCCTCCAACGAGGAACATCGTATCATTTCCGTACAGCTCAACGAGTTCATTAAGACGAGCATCTGTAACACCACCACCCGGTGCCGGGCAAGCTGCTTTCATCAAGCCCATTGGTCGTTTAATGTAAGAGGAAATTCTCTTGCATTGTTCCTCTGTAAAAGTAAAGCGTCCACCATAAGATACGAAGATTGGCATATCAGCCCCAAAAATACGAGGTAATAAACCTAGTTGTAAGTAATCGGCTACACCAGATACACCAGGGCTCACAAATCCACCAGAATAAGCAGGATGATGAATAATAGGCAATCGTAATTTTTCATCAGTAGCTAATTTGTGTAACCAACCGAAACCAACGAGACCTGAAGCCACCATGAGAGCTGTAGCACCAGCCTCTTTGGCAAAATAAGCGCGTTCCAATACGTCTGTGCCATCACCAGATACATTTGCTGCATATAATGTATGTGTCCCATGTGTAGTGTTCATTTCCTGTACCATAGCAGCACATCGTTTTACACGATCTTTATATTGAGAGAAGGACTGATTAGAAATACCATGATCATCCTTTATGACATCTGCCCCACCACGTGTATAGGCTCCACACATGCGAGCCAATTCCCCGTTTGGTGTTCCCATCGGCTTTACAACGGCTTGAATCATTGGACGCGTCGGGGTTTCCACTAAACAACGAATTCCTTGCAAGCCAAATCGTGGTCCCTTAAACACATCGTAAAGTGTTGGACATAGTTCAATATCTACTACCCAAATATGTGGCTGTAACGAAGAATTACCAAAGACAACATTTAAAAATTGTGTAGCCTCTAAGGCCGTGGTATCTACGTGATATGAAATACGAGCCAAATAGTAACGAGAGGTGTCAATTACAGCATTTGGCATCACACCTACATTGATATAAGGAGAGTCTTCTACTATAGGTTCAAGAGATTCTAGTCGACCAGTAATAGTTTCTTTAATGTATGGATCCGTTACAAACTCATAAGGAAATTCTATAGTTTGCTCCACTTGAACAGCCCAAGCAATTGATTTTGCTTCTTCATATGTACTCGCTTCTATTCTATATATAACTATAAATCGCTCGTCTTTCATAATGCGTCTCCTTTGCAATAATATTATTTAATTATATACCAAAGTAGTATACGATTCCATAAAAAAAGGCCTCACTCCAAATTAGAGTGAGGTCTTTTTAACAAACGAAAACATATATATTGATGTTTTACCTATACTAACAAGGTTTCTACTGTGAGAGACAATACATATAATCGCATGAGAGTAAACTCGTCTAACTATATCTTATTGGTAGAAATGTTTAGGATAACCTTTGAATCGTGTGAAGTGACGATATTTACGAGTCGCACGATTAGGTTCGTTAACAGTTTTATAACCAAAACCATTAAACATTACATTTAAAATAACAGCTACTATACTACCAGCTGTGATACCAGATTTCAAAAGAATTTGAGCCCATGCTGGAAAGTGTGTATAGAATTGAGGTGCTGCAAGAGGAATCATGGATACCCCAATACTAATGGCAACTAGCATCAGGTTATAGTTACCATCGAAACTAACTTTACCAAGAGAACGAATCCCACTGGCGATAATCATGCCGAACATAGCAATCCCTGCGCCCCCTAGTACAGCATTTGGAATACAAGCTACGATAGCGGCTAATTTAGGGAAAAGGCCTAATAAAATTAAAATTACACCAGATGCTGCTACAACGAAACGACTCTTAACACGTGTTACAGCAATAAGACCTACGTTTTGAGCAAATGCTGTATACGGAAAACTATTAAGGATACCACCAATAATAGTGGATAAGCCATCCGCACGAAGTACCGCAGCCAACTCTTTTTGACCAATAGGTTTATCTACGATTTCTCCAACTGCAATACTATCACCAGTTGTTTCTACCATAACTACGAGCATTACAATAATCATAGATACAATAGAAGCAAAGTCAAAGGTTGGAAGACCAAAATAGAATGGTGTTACAACAGAAATCCATTGAGAACGTCCTACCTCTGAAAAATCTGTAATACCAACAATCATAGCTAAGGCTGTACCGAGAATAAGGCCAACTAAGATTGCCAAATTACCAAGGAAACCTTTACCAAATCGATAAGTTAATATAACGAGAACAAATGTAGCTACACCAAGAGCTATGTATAGTGGATCGCCAAAGTTTTTATTGCCTACGCCACCCCCCATCCAGTTAACAGCTACTGGCATCAAGTTGATACCAATAATAGTAATGATAGTACCTGTTACTACAGGTGGGAATAGCCGAATCAAACGACTGAAAAATGGTGCCACAAGGAATGTAAAGAGACCAGCTACGATAATCGCACCGTAAATCGTATTGATATCATGCTGTTGACCAATCAGGATCATCGGTCCTACAGAAGCAAATGTTACACCTTGAATAAGAGGAATGCGACCACCGACAGGTCCGAACCCTAATGTTTGAATCAATGTAGCTACACCACATGTAAATAAGTCAGCTGTAATCAAACGAATTAAATCTTCAATTGGCAAATGCATAGCTTGTGCAATAATAATTGGTACAGCTACTGCCCCAGCATACATAGCCAGAACGTGCTGTAAACCATAAGCGAATAACTGCGGGATTGGCAGCATACCATCTACATGGTCGACACCAGATGCACCTTTACTCATAAGAATCACCTCATATCTTACGTTTTAGTTACTAGTTAAACAATATAGTCATACTATCGTACATGATAGAGTTTAGAAATCTCATCGACTTCACGTGGGAACCTTGATGGCTAGGGGCAAAAGCCCCTACCATTAAGCAAATATTCTATTTTTTATAACCTGTATGTTGAATCGGCAAAGATCTACGTGGTTCTCCGTCAATACGACGATACGCATTTGCAATAGCTGGTGCAATTGGAATACTGGAAATTTCACCAATACCTTTAGCGCCGTATGCATATTGTTCTGGTGTCCCCTTTTCAATCAAACTTACATGAATTGGTGGACATTGTGTCGCTCTAAGAAGACCTAGAGTGCCGTATTTAGCTGTTACATAGCCATCTTTATAAGGGAAGTCTTCTGTTACAGCAAAGCCCATACCCATGATAGCGCCGCCTTCAGCTTGACCAGCACAGGATTGTGGGTTAACTACGCGACCTACGTCGTATGCTACATGTAAATCAGCAATTTTATTATCTTCACCAATTGTTGCTACACAAGCACCGTAACCATAGGCAACGTGATTTTTTGGATGTGGTTTATCAGAGTTGAATGGATCTGTTTCACCAAGGAACTCTTCATAAATTTCTACGCCATTCAGTTCTTCTAACGTCTTAGTTTCTAACATTTCTTTCAAGCGAAGACTTGCTTTGCGAGTTGCTTCACCAGTGAATACTGTTTGACGAGATGCAGTAGTTGTACCAGAGTCTGGTGTACGTACTGTGTCAGGGCGTTCTACAAATACTTTGTCAGCTGTTAAACCAGTTGTTTCACAAAGAACTTGAGTAGCCATAGTAGCCATACCTTGACCGATACATGCTGCACCAGTACGGATACGAACTTTACCATCACGTACTTCTAAGATAACGCGACCCGTATCAGGTAAACCTACACCGATACCACTGTTTTTCAAGCATACTGCAAGGCCCGTACGATCAGATGCATAATATGCATCTTTTACAGCTTCCAAACATTCTACTAATGCAGTTTCTTCGGAGCAAATTTGTCCGTTTGGTAAAGCGTCTCCAGGGCGAACAACGTTTTTATAACGGAACTCCCAAGGATCCATGCCTACCAATGCAGCTAATTCATCAATGTTTTGTTCTTGACCAAAGATGGTTTGTGTTACACCGAACCCGCGGAATGCACCACCAGGAACAGTATTTGTGTAAACACAAACCCCATCAAAGGCAAAGTTATCAAATTTGTAAGGACCACAAGAGTGTGTACCTGCACGTTGAAGTACAGGACCACCTAAGGATGCATATGCACCACAGTTAGATACGATGTTTACCTTACTTGCTACCAAGTTACCTTCTG